>NZ_JBHLVH010000004.1:227610-229908 GCF_042433515.1 Kytococcus schroeteri
GGTGGTGGGCCGCTCGAGGCGAGGGCCGTGCCGGGTCAGTCCCCGCGCACGGCGACCGGCTGCGCCAGCTCCACGCGCAGCGCCTGCGCCAGATCGCCCCGCTCGGCCTCGAACTGGTCGCCGCGCTGCAGGTCCTTGACCGTCACCACGCCGCGCTCCACCTCCTGGGCGCCGAGCACGGCCACGAACCGGATGCCCGCCCGGTCGGCGTGCTTGAACTGCTTGGCCAGCTTGGCCGGCTCCAGCACCGACTCCACCCGCAGGCCGGCCGTGCGCAGCTCGGCGGCCAGACCCAGCGCCTCGGGCAGCAGGGCCTCGTCGAGCAGCGGCACGAGCACCTGGACGGTGGACGGCTCGTCGGCGACCATGCCGTTCTCCATGAGCTGCCAGAACAGGCGGGAGAGGCCGATGGACATGCCCACGCCCGGCAGGGACGACCTGGTGTACTGCCCGGCCAGGTTCTCGTAGCGCCCACCGGAGCAGACCGACCCCAGCTCCGGGTGCTCGTCGAGGAAGGTCTCGTAGACGGTGCCGGTGTAGTAGTCCAGGCCGCGGGCGATGGCGAGGTTGACGCAGTAGTCGCCCTCGGGCACGCCGAGGTGGCGCAGCATCTCGAGCACCTCGCGCAGCTCGGCCACGCCGGCGTCCAGCTCCTCGTCGCGCCCCTCCAGACCGGCCAGCACCTCCAGGGCCTCGGCGTGCGAGCCGGTGCGGGTGGAGACGAAGCCCGCTACGGCGTCGACCACGTCCGCGGCCAGGCCGAAGCGCTCGCCGGTGAGTTCCTCGCGCAGCCAGTCCACGCCGCGCTTGTCGATCTTGTCCACCTCGCGCAGCACCAGCGGCTGCTGCTCGTCGGTGATGCCGACGCTGCGGAAGAACCCGCGCAGCAGGCGGCGGTTGTTCAGGTGGATCGTGAACGGGCCGAAGTCCAGCTCGCGGAAGATGGCGTGCATGGTGGCCGGCGGCTCGGCGTCGTGGCGCACCGAGAGGGTGTCCTTGCCGATGATGTCGACGTCACACTGCACGAACTCCCGGAAGCGGCCACGCTGCGGACGCTCACCGCGGTAGACGCGCTGCATCTGGTAGCGGCGGAAGGGGAAGGTCAGCTGGCCCTCGTGCTGGGCCACGAAGCGCGCCATCGGCACGGTGAGGTCGAAGCGCAGGGCGAGGTCGGGCAGGCCCACCTCGTCCCCGGCGGCCACGGCCTCGCGGTCGTTGGCCAGCCCACCGGTGGACTGCACGAAGTAGACCTGCTTCTCGGTCTCGCCACCGGACTTGGTGAGCAGCACGTCGGTGCGCTCGAAGGCGGGCGTCTCCAGCGGGAGGAAGCCTCCGGCCTCGAAATGGCGACGCACCACGTCCGCGATGCGGTTGAACGCCACCTGCTGGCGCGGCAGCAGCTCGAGCGTTCCCTGGGCGGGGCGGGGTGCGGTGATCTGGGCCATGGTCGGAGTCTAGTTTCCGGGGTTCGGCGCCGCGCACGGCGTGGTCGGCCACGCAGCGAGAGGCCCCCGCCGCACCGGGGTGCGAGGGGGGCCGGGCGCCGGTCGTGACGGCGTGGCGGTCAGGAGCTCAGCCCTGCGGGGCGGCGGCGCCGTGCTCGAGCGCCTCGAGGATCGCCCCGTTGAAGGCGGGCAGGTCGTCGGGGTTGCGGCTGGTGATGAGGTTGCCGTCCACCACCACGCTCTCGCCGCTCACCCAGTCGGCGCCTGCGTTGCGCAGGTCGGTCTCGATGCTGTCGAAGCCCGTCACGCGGCGGCCGTCCACCACGCCCGCCTCGGCCAGCACCCAGCCGGCGTGGCAGATGGCGGCCACCGGGCGGCCCGCGTCGTGCACGGCCTTCACGAGGGCCACGGACTTCTCGTCCAGGCGCAGGGCGTCTGGGTTGGCCACGCCACCGGGCAGCACGAGCACGTCCACGTCGTCGGCGGACACCTCGGCCACGGCGCCGTCGGCGGTGCGGGTCTCGGCCTTGTCGAGGTGGTTGAAGAGCTGCACCTCGCCGCCCTCGGGGCTCACGAGGCGCGCGGTGTGGCCGGCCTCGGTGACGGCCTTCCACGGGTCGGTGAGCTCCACGGCCTCGATGCCCTCGGCGGAGGTCAGGAAGTAGACGGTCTTGCCGGTGGTCTGCGTGGTGTCGGTCATGGCTCCACCCTCGCGCCGACCCCCGGCACGTCGCAACCGGAGGGCTGCTCGGCCAGCACCCCCGCGCCGCCCGGCCCCCGGCCCTTCGGACCCGCGCCCCCACCGGACCACCACCTGCTGGACCGGACCCGAGAACCGCACCGGTGCCGAACT
>NZ_JBHLVH010000004.1:229953-244714 GCF_042433515.1 Kytococcus schroeteri
CGGCACCGGTGCGGTTCTCGGGCGCGGCCGGGGTCGGTTCCGGCCCGGCCGGCGCGGGGTCAGGACCCGGCGGTCACTTGCTGGACTGGATCTTCTCCGTGGCCTGCGGCAGCACGTCGAACAGGTCGCCCACGACGCCGAAGTCCACCATCGAGAAGATGGGCGCCTCCTCGTCCTTGTTCACCGCGACGATGGTCTTGGAGGTCTGCATGCCGGCGCGGTGCTGGATGGCACCGGAGATGCCGGCCGCCACGTACAGCTGCGGGGACACGGTCACGCCGGTCTGGCCCACCTGGCTGGAGTGCGGGTACCAGCCGGCGTCCACCGCGGCGCGCGAGGCACCCACGGCGGCACCCAGCGAGTCGGCGAAGGACTCGACCGGGTCGAAGTCACCGCCGGTGCCACGGCCACCGGAGACCACGATGGCGGCCTCGGTGAGGGCCGGGCGGCCGGAGGCCTGCTTCTCCTCGCTGGCCACGATCTTCGCGCCACGCGCCACGTCGGAGAGCTCCACCTCCACGACCTCGTCGGCGCACGCCCCCTGGGCCGGCTCGGCGGTCACCGAGTTGGGCTTGAGCGACACGATCGCCACACCCTTGGCGACGTGCGAGGCGGTGGTCCAGCCACCGGCGAACACCGACTTGGTGACCTTCACACCACCGTCGGCGGCCTCCACGTCCACGGCGTCGGTGATGACACCCGAGGCGGTCATGACGGCCAGGCGCCCGGCCACCTCCTTGCCCTCCGGCGAGGACGGCACGATGACGGCCGACGCGCCGGTGCGCTGCACCAGCTGGGCCAGGCCCTCGGCGGTGGGGCCCACGAGGTACTCGCCGAACTCGGCGGCCTCGAGGCGGTACACCTTCTCCGCGCCGGCGGCGGCCAGGGCCTCCTTGGCGGCGTCGAAGCCGGCACCCACGAACACCGCGGACGGCTCACCCACGCGGCGCGCGGCGGTCAGCATCTCGGAGGTCGTCTTGCGGACGTCGCCCTCGACGTGGTCGACCAGAACCAGAACTTCACCCATCGTCTACTCCTTGGATCTCGTCGGGGCGTCTCAGATGAACTTGCGCTGGGCCAGGAAGTCGGCCAGCTTCTGGCCGCCGTCACCCTCGTCGGTGACGATCTCGCCGGCCTCGCGCGGCGGGCGCTGCGTGGTGCCGTCCACCACGGCCCAGGCGTTGGCCGCACCCACCATCGAGGGGTCCACACCCAGGTCGGCCAGCGACCAGGACTCGATGGTCTTCTTCTTGGCCGCCATGATCCCCTTGAAGGAGGGGTAGCGCGGCTCGTTGATCTGGTCGGTCACCGAGACCACGGCTGGCAGGGTGGCCTCCACGGTCTGGGTGGCCTCGGCGGTGTCACGCTTGATGGTGATGGTGCCGCCGGTCTCGCCGGAGCACTCCACGGAGTTGGCCAGGGTCACCATCGGCACGCCGAGCAGCTCGGCCACCATCGCGGGCACCACGCCCATGGCGCCGTCGGTGGAGCTCATGCCGAAGAGCACGAGGTCCACCTCGTCGACCTTCTTGACGGCCTCGGCCAGCACCACGGCGGTGGAGAGGGCGTCGGAGCCGGCCAGCGCGTCGTCGGTGACGTGCACGCCGTCGGTGGCGCCCATCTGCAGGGCCTTCTTCACGGCCTCCTCGGCGGCGGCCGGGCCCATGGTCAGCACGGTCACGCGGCCGTCCCCGGCGGCCTCGGTGATCTTGAGGGCCTCCTCCACCGCGTACTCGTCGAGCTCGGACAGCAGACCGTCCGTGGTGCGGTCGGTCAGGCCCTGGTCATCGAAGGACCGGTCACCCTGGGCGTCCGGGACGTGCTTCACGCACACGACGATGTTCATCGATCGCCTCTCTCATGGCTGGTGCAGCCGGGGCCGCTGTGCGGTCCCCCGGCGATGGCGGGGAGGGCGCCCCGTGCGGGGCGCCCTCCAAGTGTCGCACGTCACGTTCCGCCCGATGCGGTGTGCCGTGCACGGGTGCGGGCGGTGCCGCCCGCACCCGGTGGGCTCAGCGGCCGACGAAGGAGGCCTTGCCCGGACCGTTCTCCACGAACGAGTCCATGCCGATCTGGCGGTCCTCGGTGGCGAAGAGGCCGGCGAACGCGATGCGCTCGAGCTCCAGCCCGGTGGTGAGGTCGACCTCGATGCCGCGGTCGATGGACTCCTTGGCGGCGCGCAGGGCGACGGCCGGGCCGCCGACGTACTGCTTCATGCGCTCCACGGCGGCGGTGTACACCTGCTCGGCGGGCACGACCTCGTCGGCCAGGCCGATGGACAGCGCCTCGGCGGCGTCCACGTGGCGGCCGGAGAAGATGAGGTCCTTGGCCTTCGCAGTACCGATGAGGCGCGGCAGGCGCTGCGTGCCGCCGGCCCCCGGGATGACGCCGAGCAGGATCTCCGGCTGGCCCAGCTTGGCGTTCTCGGCCACGACGCGGAAGTCGCAGGCCAGGGCCAGCTCGCAGCCGCCACCGAGCGCGTAGCCGGTGATGGCGGCAACGGTGGGCTTGGGGATCTCGGCCACGGCGGTGAGGCAGGCCTGGAGCTTGGCGGCGCGGTCGAGCATGTCCGCGTAGCTCATCTTCTGCATCTCCTTGATGTCCGCGCCGGCGGCGAACACCTTCTCACCGCCGTACACGACCACCGCGGCGACGTCCGGGTGGTCGGCGGCCTCGCGGGCCACGACGCCGATCTCGTCCTGGAGCTGGGTGCTCAGGGCGTTCATCTTGGGGCGGTCGAGGCGGATGGTGCCGATGCCGTCGGCCACCTCGAGGCGGACGAACTCACAGTTCTGCGTGCTCATGCGCGACCCTCCTGGTCACCGAGGTTCAGGGAGAAGGACGAGGAGCCACCCCGCTGGCCGGGCTGCTGCCCCTGCTGCTGTGCGGCCTGGCCCTGGGCGGCCTGGCCCTGGGCGCCGGCCTCGGCGCCGGCGCGACCGGGGCTCACCGGGCCGGGGGCACCGATGGCGGCCTCGGTGGCGTGCTGCACGTCGTCCTTCATGACGTTCTCGTGCCACACCTGCACGGCCTGCATGATCATGTTGACGGTCAGCTGCAGGCGGGGGCTGGGACCCTCGCCCTTGAGCACGAGGTGCTCGCCGGAGACCACAAGGGTGGTGCCGACGATGCCCATCTTGACGACGTTGGCGCCCAGGGTGACGTCGTTGGTGTTGTTCAGCCACTTCACGACGTCGGCCGGGATGTCGGAGCCGATCTGCCACTGGCCGAAGACGCGCATGATGTCGACGTCGCCCTCGGTGACGCGCACGAACATGGTCTGGCCCTGCACCTCGAAGGCCACGTCACCGTCGCCGTCGACCTGCGGCGACATGCCGTCGGTCTCCAGCAGGGTGACCACCTGGTCGCGCAGGGAGGGCGCGGAGGAGCCGGTGGGCCCGGCGTCGTCGCCCGTGGGGAAGCTCGGGAGCTGCGTGGGATCAGTCATGGGCCCCAAACTACAGTCCGTGACCCAGCCCACGCCCACGCCCCTCCCGCGCCGGGCAGGACCCACCGGTCACCGCTCGGAGCGGGCACCTCGCAGGAGCCACCACAGGCCCAGTACCGGCAGCACCAGCGGCACGAAGCCGTACTGGCGGCCGTAGACCGACCACACCGTCTCGTCCGGGAACAGCCCCGGGTCCACCAGGCTCAGCGTGCCCACCACGAGCACGCCGACCAGCTCGAAGGTCACCGCGCCGAGGGCCGTCCGCCGCCCCGCGGCACCACCGCGCACCATGCCCACGGTGGCCACCAGGTAGACCAACGCGGCCACCGTGGAGAGCAGGTAGGCCAGCGGGGCGCGGTCGAAGTAGGCCAGCAGCTGCATGACCGAGCGGCCCGTGGCGGCGAGCGCCAGCACGGCGTAGGCGGCCACGAGCACCCGGCCGAAGCCGCGGCTGAGGTGGTTGACGGGCTCGGGCCCGGTGGTGGGCTCCGACGGGACGGTGCGGGAGGTGCGGGACGGGCTGGACACGGGGTGGCTCCTGCCGGCGAGGCCGGGTGGGTGGGGGGACGTCAGGGGGTGAGGACGGTGGGGAACTGGTACCAGATGGCCACCAGTCGCTGCGCCATGACGAGCAGCGCCAAACCGGCCAGGAAGAGCACCCCCATGCCCCACCGGGTGTCGCGCTCGGCCACCGACCAGAGGAAGGCCACCGGCAGCAGCGCCGCCATGCCGAACAGGTAGGCACCGAACTCCCAGGCGGGGATGTCGTACGAGGTGGTCACCGCCATCACCAGACCCACCACGAGTTGCACGAGCAGCACCACGGCGGCCAGGCCGGTCACCCCGAGCACGAGGTTGTCGACCGGCCGGTTGACGACCGCGTACAGCAGGGTCACCAGGCACAGCAGCGCCAGCGACAGGAACAGGGCGGTGGTCAGGGCGGGGATCACGGCGGGAGAGTCTAGGACCGGCGCCCGGCCGGCCCGTGAGCCCCTAGTCTGGTCACGGAGACCACTGCCGCGGCCACCTCGGCCCGACCGCCGTGGGGCGCGCCTCCGCCACCGGCTACCGTCCGTCCACCGCACACGACACCACCGGGGAGCAGAACGCATGACGACCAAGAGCCTCAAGCACCTCCTCGAGGAGTGGATCCCCCAGCAGCGGTGGTTCACCGGGAGCGGGCACGTGCCGCGACTGCAGCGCATCGGCACGGTGCGGATGGGCGACGTCGTGGACCCGCAGGGGCGCACCGTGGCCCTGTCCACCGTGTACGTGGCCGACCGCGCCACCGTGCCCGCGACGATCTACCAGGTGCCGCTGACGGTGCGCTCGGCCGTGGACGCCGACGAGAAGGTGACCGGCGGCCACCTCGGGCAGGTGCCGCTGGCCAGCATGGGCCTCTCGGACGACCCCGACGAGCTGGGCACGGTGCACGACGCGGCCCACGACCCCGCCTACGCGGCCGCGATCATGGCGATGGCGCAGCGCGAGACGAGCTGGGGCGAGGACCCGGTGCGCATGAAGGGCATTCAGCTCAAGGCCCGCCGCCCCCACAAGCCGCCGTACATCGTCACCGGCTCCCGGGTGCTGCCCCCCGATCACCAGTCCAACACATCCATCATCGTCACCACGCTCGGCGGACGCCCCAACGCCCCGCGGCGGGAGACCGCCATCATCAAGCTGTTCCGCGTCGTGCAGACCGGCGCCAACCCGGACGTCGAGCTGCAGCTGGAGCTGGCCAAGCGGGGGTCCACCTCCATCCCCACGCCCCTGGGCTCGGTGGAGGGCGCCTGGCCCGACCCGGAGACCGGTGAGGAGCGCACCGGCCACCTGGCCTTCGCCAGCGAGTACCTCGGCGACGTCCCCGACGCCTGGGCGGTGGCCAACAAGGCGGCCCGCAAGGGCAAGCGCATGGCCAAGAAGGCCCGCCGGCTGGGTGAGACCGTGGCACAGGTGCACTCCGAGCTGGCCGAGGCGCTGGGCACCGTGACCGTGGACGCCGTGCACCGCACCGAGCTGACCGACCGGATGCGCACGCGGCTCGACCACGCCCTGGCGCAGGTGCCCGAGCTGGAGCCGCTGCGCGCCGAGGCCACCGCCCGCATCGACGCCTTGGATGCCCTGGACTGGCCGTTGCTTCAGCGCGTGCACGGCGACCTGCACCTGGGCCAGGTGCTGGAGGTGCCCGACCGCGGCTGGGTGGTGGTGGACTTCGAGGGCGAGCCGATGCGCCCCGTGCGCGAGCGCCGCGCCCCCGACCTCGCCCTGCGCGACCTGGCCGGGATGCTGCGCTCCATCGACTACGTGGCCGGCGCCCGGGTGCGCGAGGCCGAGGCCGCCGGCACGCCGCTCGACGCCGCGGGCCGCGCCGAGCTGGACGCCTGGGCCCAGGGCGTGCGCGAGGCCTTCCTGGAGGGGTACACCTCCGTGGCCGGTGCCCGGGCGGCCGAGCCCCGCGCCCTGCTGGAGGCACTCGAGGTGGACAAGGCCTTCTACGAGGCCGTGCACGAGCGCCGCAACCGCCCCGACTGGGCGGCCATCCCGGTGCGTGCCCTGGAGCGGATGCTGGGCATCACCCTCAGCCCGGCCGTCACGCAGCGGCCGACGGTCGCCGGTGGGGCCACCGGGGGCACGACGAGCGCAGGGCCCGCCGACGCGCGCGAGGGCGGGTCGGGGGACGACGGCCCCTCCCCCGTCGCGGACGGCACCCCCGGCTCCCGGGTGAGCGGCCCGGGGTCCGACGACGTCCGCGCCCGCTCCGACGAGGCGGACGAGCCCGGCCCCACCCGGTCGCGCCGGGCCGGTGCGACGCGCTTCACGTTCGGCTCCGGGGCCACCGGCCCCCGTGACGCCTCCCCCGCGGGCGGCGACACCTCGCCTGCCGCCGGCCAGGACGACCCCGCCGCGGTGAGCCGCGAGGAGGCGCTGCGCATCGTGCAGGGCCGCAGCAGCGACCCGCACGCGGTGCTCGGCCTGCACGCCGTGGCCGACGGCGTGGTCATCCGTGCCCTTCGCCCCCGCGCCCGTCGCGTGGTGGCCGTGCTGCCCGACGAGTCGCGCCACGAGCTCACCCACCAGGCCGAGGGGATCTTCGGGGCGCACCTGCCCGGGGTCGCCCCCACCGACTACCGCCTCGAGGTGGTCTGGCCGCTGCCCGGCCCTGCGGCGAGAACCCGCGGGCAGGCCGCCGAGCCGCGTCTGCAGGACGACGGGTACCGCCAGCCGCCCGGCATCGACGAGATGGACCTGCACCTGGTGCGCGAGGGGCGCCACGAGCGGCTCTGGACCGTGCTGGGCGCCCACCTGCGCCGCGTCGAGGGCCCGATGGGCACCACCCGGGGCGTCGGCTTCAGCGTGTGGGCGCCCCACGCCCGCGGTGTGCGTGTGGTGGGCGACTTCAACCAGTGGGACGGCACCGCCCACCCGCTGCGCCGCCTGGGCGACAGCGGTGTGTGGGAGCTGTTCGTGCCCGGCGTCGGCGCCGGGGAGCGGTACATGTTCCAGATCACCACCGCCGAGGGCACCACCGTGACCAAGGCCGACCCGATGGCCCGCCGTGCCGAGGTGCCGCCGGGCACCGCATCGGTGGTGGACGACTCGAGCGCCCGGGACTTCGGCTGGACCGACGAGGCGTGGATGGCGCAGCGCGGCACCCGGGACCCCCTGGCCCGGCCGATGTCGGTCTACGAGGTGCACCTCGGCTCGTGGCGCCGCGGCCTGGGCTACCGCGAGCTGGCCGAGCAGCTGGTGGAGCACGTGCGCGAGTGCGGCTTCACGCACGTGGAGCTGCTGCCCGTGGCCGAGCACCCCTACGCGCCCAGCTGGGGATACCAGGTGACCGGCTACTACGCCCCCACCGCGCGCTTCGGCACGCCGGACGAGTTCCGCCACCTCGTGGACGCGCTGCACGCGGCCGGCATCGGCGTCATCGTGGACTGGGTGCCGGGCCACTTCCCCAAGGACGAGTGGGCCCTGGCCCGCTTCGACGGGCAGCCGCTCTACGAGCACCCCGACCCCCGCCGCGGCGACCACCCCGACTGGGGCACCCACGTGTTCGACTACGGCCGCAACGAGGTGCGCAACTTCCTGGTGGCCAACGTCCTGTACTGGCTGGAGGAGTTCCACGTGGACGGCATCCGCGTGGACGGGGTGGCCTCGATGCTGTATCTGGACCACTCGCGCGCCGACGGCGAGTGGGCCCCCAACCAGTACGGCGGCCGGGAGAACCTCGAGGCCGTGCAGCTGCTGCAGGACGTGAACGTCACCGCCCACCGGCTGCACCCCGGCATCGTCACCGTGGCCGAGGAGTCCACCGCCTGGCCGGGGGTCACCACCCCCACCTACGAGGGCGGGCTGGGCTTCTCGCTGAAGTGGAACACCGGCTGGATACACGACTCGCTGGAGTACGTGGCCCGGGACCCCGAGGTCCGGCGTCTCCACCACCAGGACCTCACCTTCTCGATGGCGTACGCGTACTCCGAGCGGTACGTGCTGCCCCTCAGCCACGACGAGGTGGTGCACGGCAAGGGCTCGCTGGTGACCAAGATGCCCGGCGACACCTGGCAGAAGTACGCCGGCGTGCGGGCCTACCTGGCGTTCATGTGGGCGCACCCGGGCAAGAAGCTGCTGTTCATGGGCTCCGAGTTGGGCGTGCCACGCGAGTGGGCCGAGGGCGCGTCGCTGGACTTCGACATCGACGGCGACCCGCTGCGCGCCGGCGTCCGCGCCACCGTGCAGGACCTCAACGCCCGGTATGCCGAGCTGCCGGCCCTGTGGCAGCTCGACCACGACCCGGCCGGCTTCCGCTGGATCGACTCCGAGAACGCCGCGGGCCAGGTCATCAGCTTCCTGCGCACCGGCCACGACCCGGCGGCCCCGGGCGGCACGCTGGCCGTGGTCGTGAACTTCTCCGACGGACCCCACGAGGACCTCCGCGTCGGCCTGCCGCACGCCGGCCGGTGGCGCGAGGTGCTCAGCACCGACGCCACCCGCTACGGCGGCTCCGGTGTGGGCAACCCGGGCGAGGTGGTGGCCGAGGAGGTGCCCACCGACGGCCTGCCCGCCTCGGCCGTGGTGCGCGTCCCGCCGCTGGGTGCGGTGTGGTTCGTCCCGGTGACCGACGACCCGCAGGGCCCGGACGGGGAGGCACTGGACGGGCAGGCAGGCGGGGACGAGCAGGCCCGCTGAGAGCACCGCCGGCTGACCGGCCGCCCCACGACCTGACCAGCCGCCGCTCTACCTGGCCAGGCTCCACTGCCTAACCAGCCACTCCTCTGCCCAACCGGCCACCCCTGCCTCCTCTCCGGGCTCAGGGACCGGCCCGCTCGTCGGGCCACACCCAGCACCCGTCCTCGAGCGAGGCGGTGAGGCCGTCGCGGTGCACCACCGTGTGGTGCCTCTCGCAGAGCAGTGCCAGGTTGTCCGCGTCCGTCGGCCCCCCGTCGGCCCAGTGCACGACGTGGTGGGCGTGGCACCACTCCGGCGGTCGGTCGCAGCCGGGGAAGGTGCACCCGCCGTCCCGGAGTGCGGCGTGCGCCCGCTGCGCCCCGCTGGCGAAGCGGTCGGACCTTCCGAGCTCGAGCGGCGCGGAATCCGTGCCCAGCACCGCCGGCACGAGGTCGGCGTCGCAGGCCATCTGCCGCAGCTCGGCAGGGGTGAGCACCTCGCCACGGGTGGTCGTGCCGAAGGCCGTACGGCCCGCGTCGGCCACCGGCCCCGGCAGGCCGCGCCCCCATCCCCGCCGCCTGGGCGCGAGTTGTGCCAGCCCCTCCTGCAGGGTGCGGTGGTCCATCGTCACGATGAGGGTGGTGGACCCGGCGAGCCCGCACCCGCCGGCCGTGGCGGAGGTGTCCGCCGCCTGGGCCCGCTCCACGATCTCCAGCAATGCGTCGGCCCGCCGTCGCGCGGCCGACCGCGGATCACGCACGCGCTGACCGTCCTCGGTGACACGGGACCGCGGCCCCGCGAGCCCGTCCACCGCCCGGCGGAAGCGGGCGGCATCGGGCTGGTTGAGGTCGACCTGGAACCGGACCAACCCCGTGGGCAGTCTCCGTTCGGTGAGCGACGAGCACTCCTTGGCCCGCTCGTCCTCGTGGTCCAGGGCGTCCTGCCCGAACCGGGCCACGACCTCCCTGGTGAGCTGCAGCAGCGCCTCCCGGGTGGTGCCCGCGCGCCCCGGCTCGTCCAGCACACCGGCCCGCTGCAGGTAGTACCCGAGCACCTCGCTGCGGTCAGCCCCGGGCAGCACCGGCAGCACCTTGCGTGACTCCCTGAGGATGGTGTGCGCGTGCCCCACGCTCACTCCCCCACCCCAGACCGCCGCGGCCAACGACTCGGTGCCCCGCTCCAGGGTCGCCTCGGCCACCGAGGCCACGGCGTGTGCCCTCCCGGGCTCCGTGACCCCCGCGTTCTGGCGCACCCACGCCGTGGTGCCGGCCGCACGCGAGGACCGGACCACTCCCCTGTCCACGGCCTCGGCGGTCACTCCCGCCATTGCCGCCTCCGCGGCCCGCACCAGCCTCCCGAGCACCCCCACCACCTCGGCGAGGTCGTCGGACCCCAGCGCCCACAACCCGGTGCGCAGGCCTTCCAGGTCCCCCACGAGGCCCGCTGCCCGCCGGGCGACGGCTGCCGCCTGCCCTGCGCGGCCGATGCCGGGAACCACCCCCAGCGGCCCCTCCCCCACAGCCGTGGCCACGTCATCACCCCCTGAGACGGTCGTCCTGCCCACGTCCGGCGCCGGCTCCGCTGCCGACGCTTCCACCATACACACACCCGATGTGACATGCAACATCTGTACTGCTCCCGGCGTGACCCCTGCCCGGGAGAACCCGAGGGCCGCCGACCACCGCAGCAGTCGACGGCCCTCGGCCGGCACAGGACCCACTGGGCCCCACGCCCCCTCAGAACAGCGCGCTCATGAGCTTGCTGCGCGCGGTCCGCACGCGCGGGTCGGCCGAGCCGACCATCTCGAAGAGCTCCAGCAGCCGCTCGCGGGCCGCGGTGCGGTCGTCGTCGGCCGTCACCTTGACGGTGTCGATGAGGCGCTCGAACGCGTCCTCCACGTGGCCCCCGAGCATGTCCAGGTCCGCGGCCTGCAGCTGCGCCTGCACGTCGGTGGGGTTCGCGGCCGCGGCCTCGCGCACGGCGGTGGCGTCCAGCGACCCGGCCCGGGCCAGCAGCACCACCTGCTGACGCCCCAGACGCGCCTCCTCGTCACCCGGCTCCTCGGCCAGGCGTGCGTCGAAGGCCGCCACGGCGCGATCGAAGTCACCGGCGTCGATGGCGGCGTAGGCCTCCTCCAGGTGCGGCGAGAGGGGCTCCTCGGGTTCCTGGGCCGCCTCGGCGCCCGCGCCGGCCTGCACACCCTCGGACACCGAGCCGGAGACCCCCGGCATCGCGCGGCCCGTCACACCGTTCTCCGCCGCGGCGGTCAGCAGGTTCTGCATCACCGCGCGCACCTCGTCCTCCGGCTGGGCACCGGGGTACAGCGGCATCGGCTGCCCACCGAGGATGGCGATGGTGAACGGCTCGGGCAGCTCCGGCATCTGGAAGGCCTGGAGCATCTCCGGCTGGGCACCCACGTCGGCGGTGGCCAGGCGGAAGGCACCCTCCATGGAGACCGCGACGCGCTCCATCATCTGCACGTACTCCAGCGCGCCGGGCTGCTGCGGGCTCCACAGGACCAGCACCGCCGGCACGGTCATGGAGTCGCGCAGGACCTCCTCGAAGGTGGTGAGGTCCACGGCCACCACGGTGGCGCGGGCGTCCCCGGCGGGCAGGGTCGCACCGGGCTCGGCGGCACCGCCGGCCGGGGCGCCGGAGCCCGCACCAGCGGGGGCACCACCGGGCTGGGCGCCGGCGCGCGCGGCGGCGGTGGCCTGCTGCACCTGCTGCTGCTTGAGTCCGGTCAGGTCGACGGCGCCGCGCAGACCGCGCGGGAAGGGCTGGGAGGTCATGCTTCCTCCTGGGAAGGGCGTCGGGATCGGGCAGGGGGCTGCATCGCCCCGTCTGGGCCCTAGCCTACGAGTCGCCGCCGGGCCCGGCCCCGGCTGCCCTCAGACGTCCCCGTCGGCCAGGTGCCGCTCCACGCGCTCCACCTTGGCCTCCAGCTGCCCGGTCCACCCGGGGCGCACGTCGGCCTTGAGCACCAGCGAGACGCGGGGCGACTCGGCGGCCAGCACCTCCACGCACTCCTTGACCACCGCCATGCACTCGTCCCACTCCCCCTCGAGGGTGGTGAACATGGCGTCGGTCCGGTGGGGCAGGCCCGAGGCGCGCACGACCTTCACCGCGCGCGCCACGGCCTCGCTCACCCCGCCGTCGGGGTCCCCGGACGACGGGGCGACGCTGAACGCGACGAGCACGTGCCCCGCCCTCAGGCCCGGGGCACGCGGACGACGAGCGCGTCGCCCTGGCCGCCGCCACCGCACAGGGCGGCCACGCCGACCCCGCCACCCCGGCGCTTGAGCTCCAGCGCCAGGGTGAGCACGAGGCGCGCACCGGAGGCACCGATGGGGTGGCCCATGGCGATGGCGCCGCCGTTGACGTTGACCTTGTCCTCGCTGACGCCCAGATCGCGGGCGCTGGCGATGCCGACGGCGGCGAAGGCCTCGTTGATCTCGAAGAGGTCAACGTCCTCCACGGACAGGCCCTCCTTGGCCAGCGCGGCGCGGATGGCGTTGGCCGGCTGCATCTGCAGGCTGGAGTCCGGGCCGGAGACCACGCCGTGGGCGCCCACCTCGGCCAGCCACTCCAGGCCGGCGGCCTCGGCATCGGCCTTCTTCATGACCACCACGGCGCAGGCGCCGTCGGAGATCTGCGAGGCGTTGCCGGCGGTGATGGTGCCGTCCTTGCTGAACGCCGGGCGCAGCGTCGCCAGGGACTCGGTGGTGGTGTCCGGGCGGATGCCCTCGTCGGCGGTCACCTCGACGGGGTCGCCCTTGCGCTGCGGCACGCTCACCGGGGCGATCTCCTCGGCGAAGACGCCCTTGCCGGCGGCCTCGGCGGCGCGCTGGTGGGAGCGCGCGGAGAAGGCGTCCTGCTCCTCGCGCGTCAGGGCGCCACTGTGGTCGTCGGTGTTGGCGGACTCCGTCAGCCCGCCCATGGCCTGGTCGGTGAAGGCGTCCCACAGGCCGTCGAGGTCCATGTGGTCCTTGAGGGTCACGTCGCCGTACTTGAAGCCGCCGCGCGACTTCGGGAGCAGGTGCGGGGCGTTGGTCATGGACTCCTGGCCGCCGGCCACCACGCAGGAGAACTCGCCGGCGCGGATGGTCTGGTCGGCCAGTGCGATGGCGTTGAGCCCGGACAGGCACACCTTGTTGATGGTGAGCGCGGGTACGTCCATCGGCACGCCACCGGCCACGGCGGCCTGGCGGGCGGGGATCTGGCCTGCGCCGGCGGTCAGCACCTGACCCATCACCACGTAGTCCACGTCCTGCGGGGAGACCTTGGCGCGCTCCAGGGCGGCCTTGATGGCCACGCCGCCCAGCTCGGCGCCCGAGAGGCTGCCCAGCGCACCCTGCATGCGACCCATCGGGGTGCGCGCTCCGGCGACGATGACGGTGGTGTTGTCGGACATGCTTCCTCCACGGGACGAGGGGATCGGGCGGGGTCGGGGCGCGCGCGGACCGGCGGTCCGGCGTGCTCGCTGCGGTGCAGCCTAACGCCCGTGTGACCCGCGCCACGCCCGGGCTGTCAGGTCGTCGGTGGCCCCCACTACCCTGTGGCCCATGCAGCCGACTGCCTCCACCGAGAGCCTCTTCACCGCCATCGACCACGTGGGGCTGGCCGTCGCCGACCTCGACGAGGCGATCGCCTTCCACCGCGACGTGCTGGGCATGGAGCTGGCGCACACCGAGGAGAACCCGGAGCAGGGCGTCCGCGAGGCCATGATGCGCATCGGCGACTCCCACGTGCAGCTCCTGGCGCCGCTCACCCCGGACTCCACCATCGCCAAGTTCCTGGCCTCCAAGGGCCCGGGCATGCAGCAGGTGGCCTACCGCGTGGACGACATCGACGCCGTGAGCGCCACCCTGCGCGAGCGCGGCCTGCGCCTGCTCTACGACGACGCCCGCCGCGGCACGAGCAACAGCCGCGTGAACTTCATCCACCCCAAGGACGCCGGGGGCGTGCTGGTGGAGCTCGTCGAGCCGTCGGCCGAGGGCCACTGAGGCCGCCGGCGACGCCCCACCGGCCCCGCCCCACCACCGTGACCGCACCCACGCCCGAGGCCCCGCGTCACGCCCAGCGACCCTTCGTCGTGGGCTTCGTGGCGACGCTCGGCGTGCTCACCGCTCTGGCCATGGCGATGGCCGCCCGGCAGCTGGGCTTCGTGCTCACCCTGCTGGTGGTCTCGGTCTTCCTCGCCCTCACGCTCAACCCGCTGGTGGAAAAGCTCATGCTGCGCGGGCTGCGCCGCGGCGGGGCGGTGGCGGTGGTCTTCCTCTGGCTGCTCGTGGCGTTCACCGGCATCGGCGCGCTCGTGCTGCCGCCCATCGTGGACGAGTCCACCGCCCTGCTCTACGACGCCCCCACCTACACCCAGCGCTTCCTCGAGCAGGACTGGATCCAGCAGGCCGACCGCGACTTCCAGCTCACCGACCGCTTCCAGAACGAGCTGCAGAAGCGGGTGAGCTCCGGAGACCTCACCAGCCAGGTGACCGGCGGGGTGCTCGGCGCCGGCCGGCTGCTGGCCGCCGGGGCGTTCGGTGCCTTCACGGTGCTGGTGCTCACCCTGTACTTCCTGGCCACGCTGCCGCAGACCAAGCGCGCCGGGTACGCCCTCGTGCCGGCCTCGCGCCGGGAGCGCGTGGAGGAGCTGGCCGAGGAGATCATGCGGCGCGTGGGCGGGTACGCCGCCGGGCAGTTCATGGTGGCCACCATCAACGGCCTGTGCAGCTGGGTCATGATGACGCTGCTGCAGATCCCCTACGCGGCCGTGCTCGCGGTGCTGGTGGGCTTCCTCGGGCTCATCCCGATGGTGGGCGCCACCATCGGCGCGGTGCTCGTGGCCGCCATCGCCCTGGGGCACTCGACGCAGACCGCGCTGGTGGTGCTGGCCTACTACGGCATCTACCAGCAGATCGAGAACTACCTCATCGTGCCGCGCATCATGAAGCGCACCGTCTCCGTGCCGGGCGCGGTGACCGTGGTGGCCGCCCTGGTCGGCGGCACCCTCGCCGGTGTGCTCGGCGCCCTGCTGGCCATCCCCACGGCCGCCGGGCTACTGCTGATCTACGAGGAGGTCCTGGTCCCCCGCCAGGCCAAGCGCTGAGCACGAGGTGACCCATGCCGGCGACGAGGCCCCGCCGC
>NZ_JBHLVH010000004.1:244754-303765 GCF_042433515.1 Kytococcus schroeteri
CCCCAGGGAGCGGCGGGGCCTCGTCCGACCACGGGCGCGGCGGGCGCCTCAGGCGTTGATGACCACCGGGATGATCATCGGGCGACGCTTGAGCTTGCCGCCGATGTACCCGCCCATCGCCCGGCGCACGACCTGCTGCAGCTGGTGCACGTCCGTGGTGCCCTTCAGGCGGGCCTCCTCCAGGGCCTGCTCCACCTTGGGCACCGCGCGCTGCAGGATCTTCTCGCCCTCGGACACGCCGCGGGCGTGGATGTCCGGGCCGGAGATGATCTTGCCGGTGTCGGCGTCACGCACCACGACGATGGAGACGAAACCCTCGTCGCGCAGGATGCGGCGCTCCTTGAGGAGGTCCTCGTCGGAGGTGCCGACGTTGCCGCCGTCGACGTACACGTGGGCCGCCGGCACCTGGCCGACGATCGAGGCCTTGCCGTCCACGAGGTCGACGACCACGCCGTCCTCGGCCACCACGACGTTCTCCTCGGGCACACCGGTCTGCTTGGCCAGCTCGGCGTTGGCCAGCATGTGGCGCCACTCACCGTGCACGGGCAGCACGTTCTTGGGCTTGACGATGTTGTAGGCGTACAGCAGCTCACCGGCGCTCGCGTGGCCGGAGACGTGCACCATCGCGTTGCCCTTGTGCACCACGTTGGCGCCCAGCTTCATGAGGCCGTTGATGACCTTGTACACCGACTTCTCGTTGCCGGGGATGAGCGAGCTGGCCAGCAGCACGGTGTCGCCCTCGCCCACCTCGATCTGGTGGTCCTGGTTGGCCATACGGCTCAGCGCGGCCATCGGCTCACCCTGCGAGCCGGTGCAGATGAGCACCACCTGGTGCGGGGGGAGCTTGGCCAGCTTGCGCACGTCCACCAGCACGTTGTCCGGCACGTCGAGGTACCCCAGGTCGGAGGCGATGCCCATGTTGCGGATCATCGAGCGCCCCACGAAGGCGACCTTGCGCCCGGTAGCCGCGGCGGCATCGAGGATCTGCTGCACGCGGTGCACGTGCGAGCTGAAGCAGGCCGCGATGATGCGCTTCTCGGACTTCGCGAAGACGCGCTCGATGGCCGGGGCGATGTTGCGCTCCGGGGTGGTGAAGCCGGGCACGTCGGCGTTCGTGGAGTCGGTGAGGAACAGGTCCACCCCCTCCTCGCCGAGGCGGGCGAAGGCCCGCAGGTCGGTGATCCGGCCGTCCAGCGGCAGCTGGTCCATCTTGAAGTCACCGGTGACCAGCAGCGTGCCGCCGGGGGTGTGGATGAACACCGCGAGAGCGTCCGGGATGGAGTGGTTGACGGCCACGAACTCGCACTCGAACTTGCCGAAGTTCTCGATGTCGTCCTCGCGCACCGTGATCGTGCGCGGGGTGAGCTTGTGCTCCTTGCACTTGGCCTCGACCAGGGCGAGCGTCAGCTTGGAGCCGACCACGGGGATGTCGGGGCGGTTGCGCAGCAGGTACGGCACGGCGCCGATGTGGTCCTCGTGGCCGTGGGTCAGCACCAGGGCGACGATGTCGTCCCAGCGGTCGTCGAGGTACTCGAAGTCCGGGAGGATGAGGTCGACGCCGGGCTGCTGGCTGTCGTCCGGGAAGAGCACGCCGCAGTCGACGATGAGCAGCTTGCCGCCGTACTCGATGACGGTCATGTTGCGGCCGACCTCACCGAGGCCACCCAGGGCGACGACGCGGACGCCGTTCTTGGGCAGCTTCGGGGGCTCGGGCAGGGTGGTACGAGGCGTCACGTGGATCCTTCGTGTCGATCGGTCTGGACGGTGCCCGCCACCGGTCATCGATGCCGTGGCTCG
This sequence comes from Kytococcus schroeteri, assembly GCF_042433515.1. Taxonomy (NCBI): domain Bacteria; kingdom Bacillati; phylum Actinomycetota; class Actinomycetes; order Micrococcales; family Kytococcaceae; genus Kytococcus; species Kytococcus schroeteri. Next base: position 246,552 of record NZ_JBHLVH010000004.1, read on the forward strand.
GGCAGGAAAATCAGGGGGGACCTGCGCTCGGGCGCGGGGTCCGTCGGGGTCCACGGTACTCGCCCGACCGCCTCAGGCCCCAAGCGGGAGGGGCGCGACCCGCACGGCGCCGGGCGACTGGAACGAGAAGAGGTCCACCCGCGGGCCGGTCGACCGGAGCTCGACCGGCCCGAGGGTCCGGGCGGTGGCCGCCAGGATCTCCTCGGTCTCCACGCGGGCCAGCTCCCCGCCCAGGCACCGGTGCGGGCCGACGCCGAACGCGAACGACCCGGGGCGCCCGCCACCAGCCAGCGCGTCGTCTCGTGGCCCGCCACGACCGTGAAGAAGGCGGCCGAGGCCGCGACCCGGTCGTCGCACCCGGCCCGCACCAGACGGCCCAGCAGGCCGTCGGCCTCGGCCCCGGCATCGGCCCAGGGCCCGGTGCCGTCCCCAGGGCCATCCCCACCGACGGCCGGCACGGCCGCCCGGACGCGCCGCAGCTCCGCCCGGATGGCCCGGTACAGCTCGGCGCACGCGCCGGCGAGATCCACCTGGCGGGAGTCGTCGGCCTCGCCCCAGAACAGCTCGAGGGCCGGGGCGGCGGAGCGAGCCAGCAGGTCGTGCGGCAGCCCCTCACCGATGCCGAGCAGCTCCGTCATCACCGCGAGCGGCACCCGACCGGGTCCGACCACCGCGAGGTCCACCTCGCCGTCGCGCCGGGCCGCCGCCAGGGCCTCCTCGGCGCCCTGCTGCGCCAGGGCGGCGATGCGGGGGCGCCACGCCCGCACCCGGCGGGCGGCCAGCAGCGGTGCCACCGCCCCACGCAGCACCGGGTGGGAGGGGGTGTCGTTGTTGGCCAGGGCCGGGGGCAGCGCGAAGCCGGCCCGGGCCAGCACCCGCAGGGCGGCGGGGCACAGCGGACGGTGCGCCACCATCGAGCCGGCCGGGCTCCAGGTGGCGGGGTCGAGCATCACCGCGGCGCCCAGGGCGGGGTCGAGCACCGTGGGCACGCCGCGGTGCGGGACGACCGGGAGAGCGGGCGCATGGTGCCCGGTGACGGGGCAGCCGGTCACGGCCACACCAACCAGCGGGCCGCCCCCGCGACGAGGTCCTCCGGCGACAGGTCCCCGGCCCCCGCGGGGACCGACCCCAGCAACGGCAGGCCGGTGACGCGCGGCAGGTCCTCCACGTTGCACCGCTCGGCCAGTCCCGGGTCCTCGCTCGAGGCGCCCACGACGAGGCCGGCCAGCGTGCGCGCCGGGAGCCGCTCGCCGAGCGGGCCACGCAGGGCCTCGACCGTCAGCGCCGCGTGGTTGAGGGTCCCCAGACCGGCGCGCGCCACGACGACCACCTGCACCGACAGCGCGTCACCGCCCCCCTCGTGATCCGGCGTGCCGGTGGCGAGCTCGCGCACGAGGTCGCGCAGGGTTCCCCCGGCGGCGTCCATCTCCACCAGCACGCCCCCGGCGCCCTCGAGCACCAGGGTCGCGCCGGCCGTCTCCCGCGCCAGCGCACGGGCCAGTTCACGGACCTGCTCGGCGTGCCGGGCCACGGTCGGGGCCTCCACGCCCGCCCGCCGGGCCGCCGTCGCCGGCGCCAGCGGCTCGGGCAGCCGCACCCCCTCGGAGGTGGTGAGGCCGACCGGCGCCCCGAGCATCCGCCGGACGGTCTGCACGTCGCCCTCCTCGTCCGCGGCCACGCCGGTCTGGGTGGGCTTGTGCAGGTGCACCCGCTGCCCGTCGGCCAGCAGCCGGGCGCACAGCGCCGCGGTGACCACGGTCTTGCCCACGTCGGTGTCCGTACCTGTCACCACCACCACACGGACCACCCCCGGGGCCTGCCCGCTCATGCGCCCGCCTCCGGCAGCGCCCGCTCGAGCGCGCTCTCCGGCACCGGCCCCAGGACCGACTCCAGGACGGCCGTACCGCGCTCGAGCGCGGCGTCGTCCAGCCCTGCCGAGGCCGTCACCCGCAGGCGGGAGACCCCATCTGGCACCGACGGCGGCCGGAAGCACCCGACGGCCACCCCCTGCTCCTGGCAGGCGGCCTGCCAGGCCAGGGCCGTGGCGGCGTCCGGGGCGGGTCGGGCCATCACCGCCCCGGGCGGTGCCTCGACCCCCAGGGCACCGGCCAGGCGGTCGCGCACCCGGTGCAGCCGCTCCACCCGCTCGGGTTCGTCGGCCAAGACGCCGAGCGCGGAGAGGGCCGCACCCGCCGGGGCGGGGGCGAGCGCCGTGTCGTAGATGAAGGCCCGGGCCGTGGCCGCCACGTGGCGCACCACCGCCGCCGGGCCGAGCACCGCCCCGCCCTGTGCCCCGAGGGCCTTGGAGAGGGTGACCACCTGCACCACGTCGGGCCTCCCGGCCAGGCCCGCGTGCGCCACCAGCCCCCGGCCTCCGCCGAGCACGCCCAGGCCGTGCGCCTCGTCCACCACGAGGAGCGCGCCGTGGCGGGCGCAGACCGCGGCCAGCTCGGCGAGCGGCGCGACGGCCCCGGTGACGCTGTCCACGGACTCCACGAGCACGAGCGCCCGCGGGGAGCGGCTGGCCGCGAGCACGGCCTCGAGCGCAACCGGGTCGTCGTGGGCGACGACCTGCTCCTGCCCGCGGGCCAGGCGCACGGCATCGTGCACCGAGGCGTGCATCCGGTCGGTGGCCACGAGGGTGGTGCCGCGGTCGGCGAGCGCCGTGACGACGCCCAGGTTGGCCAGGTAGCCGCTGGAGAAGACCAGGGCCGCCTCGGCGCCGCACCAGTCCGCGAGAGCCTCCTCCAGCGCCGTGTGCACGGCGGTGGTGCCGGTGACCAGCCGGCTGGCGGTGGCCCCCGCCCCGTGGAGCTCCAGCGCCTCCCGGGCGCCGGCCAGCACCCGCGGGTGGCGGGCCAGGCCCAGGTAGTCGTTGCCCGCGAGGTCGACGGCGCCCCGCGGCAGCGCACGCGGCCGACGCACGAGGTCGCGCCGTTCCCGCACGGCGGCGGCGCGCTGCAGGTGCTGCTCCCAGGCGCTCACCGGGGGCCGGCCTCGGTGACGGTCTCGGAGACGGCCTCGACGAGGCCGGTGGCGATGGTGGCCACCTCCTCGGGCGTGGCGACGTAGGGCGGCATCGTGTAGACGAGCGTGCCGAAGGGGCGCACCCACACGCCGCGGCGCAGGGCCGCCTCGGTGAGGGCCGGAAGGTCCACCGGCGCGGTCGTCTCCAGCACCCCGACGGCCCCGAGCACGCGCACGTCCCGGACGGTCGGCAGGTCCAGCGCCGGGGCGAGGTGCTGCTGCAGGCCCGCCTCGATGCAGGGCACCTGCGTGCGCCACTCCCCCTCGGCCAGGAGGTCGAGGCTGGCGTTCGCCGCCGCGCAGGCCAGGGGGTTGCCCATGAAGGTGGGGCCGTGCATCAGGGCGCCGGTGGCGTCGACGGCGGCGGCCACCTCGTCGGTGGCGACAACGGCCGCCAGGCTGAGGTACCCGCCGGTGAGCGCCTTGCCCACGCACAGGACGTCCGGCACCACCGGGCGGCCCTCGGGGTCCACCCCCGCGGCGTGGTCGGCCCCGAAGAGCGTACCGGTGCGCCCGAAGGCGGTGGCGATCTCGTCGAGGACCAGCACCAGGCCGTGCTCGTCGGCGATCTCGCGCAGCACGTGGAGGGCGCGCGGGTCGTAGGCACGCATGCCCCCGGCCCCCTGCAGGACGGGCTCCACGACGATGCCGGCCAGCTCGTGCGCGTGCTCGGCGGCGATGCGGCGGGTCTCGGCGGCCCAGGAGGCCAGCGCGGCGTCCGCCGACGGGCTGGCCGCCTGCGTGCCCCACCCGGCGCCGGCCGCCAGGGAGGTGGGCGCCCAGATCGGCGGGCGCGGGGCGAACACGTGCTCGGTGAGCACCCCGCGGAACATGGCGTGCATGCCGTTGTCCGGGTCGCAGACCCCCATCGGCGCCAGGGTGTCGCCGTGGTACCCGCCGGCCACGGTGAGCATGCGGTGCCGGCCGGTGCGTCCGCGGCCCAGCTGCACCTGGGCGCAGATCTTCAGGGCCACCTCCACGGACACCGAGCCGGAGTCCGCGAGGAAGACGTGGCGCAGCGGCTCGGGGGTCATGGCGACGAGGCGCTCGGCCAGCTCCACCGCCGGGGCGTGGGTGAGGCCGCCGAACATCACGTGGCTGAACCGGTCCACCTGCGCGTGCACCGCGGCGTCCAGGCGCGGGTGCCGGTAGCCGTGCACCATGCACCACCAGGAGGACATCGCGTCCAGCGGGGTGGAGCCGTCGGCCAGGTGCAGGCGGCAGCCCTGCGCGCCGACCACCTCGCGGGGCGGCACGGCCCCGGAGCGGCGCGAGTACGGGTGCCAGAGGACGGCGGCGTCGCGGGCGGCGGCATCGGTGCTGCGGGTCACAGTGCGGGACCCTACTGCGCCGGGTGGCCCACGGTTCCCGGGTGGGCCCAGCCTCGGTAGTTTTGCCCCCATGCGCCAGTACCTCGACCTGCTCCGCGACGTGCTGGAGAACGGCGTCGCCACCGACGACCGCACCGGCACCGGCACCCTGGCCGTCTTCGGCCGCCAGGCCCGCTACGACCTGCGCGAGGGCTTCCCGCTGGTCACCACCAAGCGCATCTACCGCAAGGGCGTCGTCGGCGAGCTGCTGTGGTTCCTGCGCGGGGACACCAACGTCCGCTGGCTGCAGGAGCGCGACATCCACATCTGGAACGAGTGGGCCGACGAGAACGGTGACCTCGGCCCGGTCTACGGCGCGCAGTGGCGCTCCTGGCCCTCGCCCGACGGCGGCAGCGTCGACCAGATCGCGAAGGTGGTCCGCAGCATCCGGGAGAACCCGGCCTCGCGCCGCCACGTCGTCAGCGCGTGGAACCCGGCCGAGGTGGACGAGATGGCCCTGCCGCCGTGCCACGCGCTCTTCCAGTTCCACGTGGCCGACGGCCGCCTGAGCTGCCAGCTCTACCAGCGCAGCGCCGACCTCTTCCTGGGCGTCCCCTTCAACATCGCCAGCTATGCGCTGCTCACCCACATGGTCGCGCACGTCACCGGCCTGGAGGTCGGCGACTTCGTGCACACGATGGGCGACCTGCACCTGTACTCCAACCACCTCGAGCAGGCCCGCGCGCAGCTCGCCCGGGAGCCGCGTGCGCTGCCGACTCTGGAGCTCAACCCCGCCGTGCGGGAGCTGGACGCCTTCGACCTCGAGGACGTGACCGTCCACGGGTACGACCCGCACCCGGCCATCAGCGCCCCCATCGCGGTCTGAGCGCCGCCGTGGGGCTGACCCGGGCTGAGCCCGTCGGCGCACCGGCAGCCGCCCGCGGCGGGGCCCACCTGCGAGACTCCCCCCATGCCCTCCCCGCGCTTCCAGGTCGTCCCGTCCACCTACCTCGTGGTGCTGCGCCAGGCCCCCGACCAGCCCGGCCCCCGCACCGAGGTGCTCCTGCAGCTGCGCCGCGGCACCGGGTACATGGACGGGTGGTGGGCCTGCGGTGCCGCCGGGCACGTGGAGGCCGGCGAGTCCTTCCTGCAGACCGCCACCCGTGAGGCGGCCGAGGAGCTCGGCATCGAGGTGCACCTCGACGACCTCGAGCCCGTCAGCGTGCTGCACCGCCACGTGGCGATCTCCACCCCGCTGGAGGAGCGGATCGACGTCTTCGTGCGTCCCCGCCGCTGGACCGGGGAGCCCGCGCTGCAGGAGCCGGACAAGGCCGCCGACCTGCGCTGGTGGCCGCTGGACGCCCTGCCGGAGCGCACCGTGCCGCACGAGGCCCAGGTGCTCACCGCCCTGGCCGAGGCCCACGAGCTCGGCGAGCGCGTGCCCCCGCTCATGACGCGGGGCTTCGACCAGACGCTGACGCTCGTGGTGGCCGTGGGAGAGAACGGGGCGATCGGCCGGGACGGCGGGCTGCCGTGGCACCTGCCCGCCGACCTCAAGCACTTCAAGGACACCACCATGGGCGGCACGATGGTGATGGGCCGGCGCACGTTCGAGTCGTTCGGGCGGCCGCTGCCCGGACGCCGCCACGTGGTGCTCACCAGCGACCGGGACTGGCTGCCCGGCGGCCAGGTGGACCCGTGCGACCGGGAGGCCGGCCCCCGCTTCCCCGAGGTGCTCGTGGCCCGCACCTGGGCCGAGGCGCTGCTCATGGCCGGTGACGGGGAGGTGTTCGTCGTCGGGGGCGCGGGCGTGTTCGCCGACGCGCTGCCGCACGCGGACCGCCTCGTGGTGAGCGAGGTGCACCAGGCCCCGCAGGACGCCGACACGTTCTTCCCCGAGATCGGCCCGGACTGGCGCGAGATCTCCCGCCGCCCGGCCGACGGCTTCGAGGTGGTGGAGTACCGCCGGGGCTGAGGGGCGCGGGCCCCGGGCCCGCGGTGCGGGGTCAGCGCCGGTCGCCGAGGCCCGCGTCCAGGGCAGCGGTGATCTCCGCCCGCAGCCCGTCGTGCTCGGCTCCGAGAGCGCACGAGGCGGCGTCCGGGACCCCCGCCCACCAGGTCACACCAGCGGGCCATCGGACGAGGGGGTCGGGTTCCCAGGCGAAGCGGGGTGTGACGTGGGCGTGCAGGAAGGCATCCGTGTTGCCCTGCACCTCGAGGTTGATGCGGCGGTAGGCCGGGTCGCGCCGGCGCACCACGTGCTCCACCGCGCGGGCCAGCAGCGCGGCATCGGCCAGGAAGTCCTCCTGCCGCTCGACGGTCAGGTCGGTCAGCGTCGTGGCCGTGGGGTCGTCGGTGATGAGCACGCAGTAGCCGGGGAAGTGCTGCACGTCCCCGATCACGGCGAAGCCGGCCCGGAGGCGGCGCAGCACCGTGGGGTTCTCACCGCGCAGGGCGGAACCCACTCGGTCCCGTCTCCAGTCGGACGTGGCTGTCGTCATGCCGCATCGTAGACGGGGCAGGCCGAGGCCGTTCCTCACCCCAGGTGTAGGGTCCCGCTCACCCGGGTGGCGCACCGACCGCCCACCCACACGTCGTGCCCGTCGTCCAGGAGCTCCACCCGGCCGGCCCGACCCACGGACCCACCCTGCGCGGCCGTCCACCGTCGCGGCACCCGGCCACGCTCCCGCATCCACTGCGCCACGGAGGCCTGCAGGCTGCCGGTCACGGCGTCCTCGTGCTGGGAGGTGAAGGCGCGCACCTCGTAGGCGACGCCGGCACCCGGGTCCGTCTCGACGCCGACGACGCCACAGCGCAGACCCGTCCCCACGAGCGATCCGCCCACGGCCCGCACCGCCTCGGCGTCGGCGAGCTCCACCATCCGCCACTGCGGCCCGTTGCTGCCCCACGCGTGGGCCACGACGTCCGCGGCGGTGAGCCCCAGCGCGTCGAGGACGCGGGCCAGGTCGTCCTGGGCCAACGGGCCGGTGCGGGTGCGCTCCGGGGCGGCGAAGGACAGCAGCGCACCTGCCTGGCCCGTCCGGCCCGGTGCGCCCTCCGTCCCCTCCGCGCCCGCCCCGTCGCGGCGCACGGTGACCAGCCCGATGCCGCACTCCTGCACCACCGTTCCCGCAGTGCCCCCAGTTCCCACGGTGCCCGTGCCGCCGTCGGAGCGGCTCCCCGGCACCCCTCCGGCCCCGAGCCAGGCGTGGGCGGCCCCGAGCGTGGGGTGCCCCGCGAACGCGTACTCGGTCACCGGGGTGAGGATCCGCACCCGGTAGTCGGCGCCCGGCACGGTGGGGCGCAGCAGGAACGCCGTCTCGGAGAACTGGGTCCAGCGGGCGACGGCCTGCAGCTGCTCGTCGGTGAGGTGGTCGGCGCCGTGCACCACGGCCAGCCCGTTGCCGGTGAACGGGCCGGTGGCGAAGACGTCGACCTCGGTGACCCGGAGCGTGGACCGCACGGTGACCTCCCGGACTGTGATCTCCCACCGGTCGGCGGGAGTTGGGGACACCCAGCCTCGCATGTGACGCTTCGTGATGCTGTCAATCACCTCAGCACACAATGATGACCTGCGTGTCCCGCACCTCGTGGAAGCCTGACGAGACCTTCTACCCTTCCCCCACGATGGCCACCCGCGCGCCCGCCGAGACGCTGGCGTACGTGGCCACCTTCCAGTTCGACGGCGCGGACCAGCCGAACGCGCTGGCCGTGGTGGACCTGGACCCCCAGAGCGCCGCGTACGGCTGCCGCGTTTACTGGACCAACAGCCTCTACGGCGCCTGGGACGACGACCTGTATCCCGAGGGCGTGGGTGCGTGGATGGCGAAGGCCGACGTCGACCCGGAGAACGGCGGCATGGTGCTGGACGAGACGTTCTTCCCGCACGGCGAGGACTTCCGCGGCAACCGGGTGCACCAGGTGCGCCTGCAGGGTGGCGACTCCTCCAGCGACTCGTACTGCTTCCGGTGACCGGTGGCGCGAGCCCGGGCGTGCTCCCGGCCCACGGCGGCCACGAGCACGCCCCGGCGGACCTCGGGCTCGGTGACTGGCTCGCCAGCGCCGGGCTCGGGGCCTTCCACGGGCTGAACCCCGGCATGGGGTGGCTCTTCGCGGTCTCCTTCGGGCTGCAGCAGCGCAGCCGTCGGGCGCTGCTCGGGGCGATCGTGCCGATCGCCCTGGGGCACGAGCTCTCCGTGCTGCCGACCGCCCTGGTGACCGCAGTGGTCGCCGGGGCGGTCACCCACGCCGTGGCGCTCGGCGTGGTCGCCGTGCTGCTCGTGGGCTTCGGCGTCTACCTGCTGGGGCGCCGCCGCCACTTCCGCTGGGTGGGCATGCGCCTGGGCTTCTGGGAGCTCGCCTGGTGGTCCTTCCTCATGTCCACCACCACCGGCGCGGGGCTGATGCTGGCGCCCGTCGTCGTGGGGGCGGGCGCCCCGACGCCCGAGGGGCTCACGCTGTCGCTGGGCACGGCCCTGTGGCAGGCGGCCGGGCTGGCCGTCGTCCACGCCCTGGCCATGGCCGTGGTCTCGGCCGCGATGGCGCTGGCCGTGTACGAGGTGATGGGGCTGGAGGTCCTGCGCAGCCACTGGGTGAACCTCGACCGGCTCTGGGCCTGGACGTTCGTGGTCGCCGGCGTCATCGTCGCGATCACGTGGGCCGTGGCGCTGCTGCTCTGAGCCCGCGGGCGCCCGCCACGAACGGCGCCACGCCGCGGTCGCCCACCCCGCCCCGCGAAGGGCACCGACGCCCCCACGACCCGAGCCCTGCTCAGGCCGTGGGGGCGTTCTCGTCCCGGTGCGCCACGAGGCAGACCGCCGCCAGAGCCCCGAGCACCAGCACGGCGGCGGGCAGCAGCATCGCCTCGCGCAGCGCGGCGCTCATGGCGTCGGCCACGACGGGCGGCACCTGGCCCCCGGCGTGGGCCATGGCCTCACCGCCGGCCGCGACACCGTCCGCGGACCCGCCGGCGCCGCTCCCGGCCGAGTCGGCCCCGCCGCCCGACGCAGGAGCGCCACCCGGAGCCCCGCCCGCACCCACGAGGTGCGCCGCCATCCGGGCCTCGATGAGGGCCGCGATGGCCGCCGACCCCAGCACCGACCCCACCTGCCGGGTGGTGTTGTACACGCCGGACCCGGCCCCGATGGCGTGCGGCGGCAGGGTGCGCGTGGCCGCGACCGACAGCGGCGCCCACACGAAGCAGCTGCTCAGCCCGATGAGCGCCCACGGCGCCAGGAGCAGCAGCAACGGGGTGCCCGGGGAGATCGTGAGGGCCGCCAGCAGGTAGCCGGCCGCCAGGCCCACCAGGCCGCCCGTGGCCAGGACCCGCGGGTGCAGCCGGTCGACCAGACCGCCGGCCCAGCGGGCCAGCAACATCGTGACCACGGACGAGGGGGCCAGCACGAGCGCGGCCTGCGTCGGCGACATGCCCCGCACGGACTGCAGGTACAGGATCATCGGGAACGCGGTGGCGATGGTGGCGAACCCCACCGTCGTGATGGCCAGGTTGGCCAGACTGAAGTTGCGGTGCGCGAAGAGCCCCAGCGGCACCAGCGGCTCGCCCCGCTGCACCGCCTGCCAGGCCACGAAGGCGCCGAGCACCACGAGGCCCGCGACGATGAGCAGGGGCACGCTCACCCAGCCGATGATGCGGCCCCAGTCGTAGGTCTGACCCTCCTGGATGCCGAACACCAGCAGGAACATGCCCAGGGCGCTGAGCACCACCCCCAGCCCGTCGAAGCGGTGCGCCCGCTGCTCGAACCGCGGCACGAGCCGGACGGCCAGCACGAACGCCAGCACCCCGACCGGCACGTTGACGAAGAAGATCCACTCCCAGCCCACCGAGTCCAGCAGCAGCCCTCCGAGCAACGGCCCCACGAGCGTGGCCACGCCAGCGGTCGCGCCCCACGCCGCCATCGCCCGGCCCCGGCGCTCACCGGGGAAGAGCCGCGTCATCACGGCCATCGTCTGCGGGCTCAGCAGCGCGGCCCCGAGCCCCTGCACCACGCGGGCGGCGACGAGCGCCTCGATGCTGTGCGCCAGCCCGCACCAGGCCGACGCGGCCGTGAAGACCGCCAGGCCCAGCAGGTAGATGCGGCGCGGCCCGAACCGGTCCCCCAGCCGCCCCGTCACCAGCAGCGGCACCGCGTAGGCGAGCAGGTAGGCGCTGGTCACCCAGACCACCTGGCTCACGGTGGCGTCGAACTCGCCCATGAGCGCCGGGGTGGCGATGGACACGATGGTGGAGTCCACCAGCACCATGAAGAAGCCCAGGCACAGGGCCCACAGCGCCGGCCACGGGTCCACCTCGCCCGGGTGGGGCGCAGCACGGTCCGGCACGGGGTGCGTCGTCGAGGGGTTCGCGGTCACGCGGCAACCCTAGGGCCGAGGACCGACGACCTCAGACGTCGAAGTCGACCTCGGCGGTGTCCGTCACCGGGTGGCTCTGGCAGGCCAGCGCGTAGCCGGCCTCCACCTCGTCGGGCTCCAGCGCGTAGTTGCGGTCCATGCGCACCTCGCCGGCGAGCACCTTGACGCGGCACGTGCCGCACACGCCGCCGGTGCACGAGAACGGCGCGTCCGGCCGCTCGCGCAGGGTGGCGTCCAGGATGGTCTCCCCGTCCCGGCTCGGCATCGGCACCTCGCTGCGGCGCCCGTCCAGGGTCACGGTCACCACGGCCTCCGGCGGGGCGGAGGTGTCCACCGGCTCCGGGGCGGACTGCGGCGGGGCGTCCTCCACGTGGAAGACCTCGTGGTGCACGACCTCCTCGGCGACGCCCTTGGCCGCCAGCAGCTCGCGGGCGGTCTCCACCATCCCGAACGGACCGCACAGGTACCAGTGGTCCACCTGGTCCACCGGCACCAGCGTGGAGAAGATGCGCTCCAGCCGCTCGGCGTCGATGCGGCCGTGGAGCAGCTCCACCTCCTGCGGCTCGCGGGAGAGCACGTTGAGCAGCTGGAAGCGCCCCGGGTACTGGTTCTTGTAGTCCGCCAGCTCCTCGAGGAACATGATCGAGTCCGTGCGGCGGTTGCCGAAGATCAGCGTGGCGCGCGAGCCGGGCTCCTCCTCCAGCAGGGTGCCCAGCAGGCTCATGACCGGCGTGATGCCCGAACCGGCCGCGATGGCCACGTGGTGGCGCACCGCATCGGGCTGCGAGGGGTTCACGAAGGTGCCCATCGGGGTCATCACCTGCAGCTCGTCCCCCTCGGACACGTGGTCCACGAGCCAGTTGCTCATCACGCCCTGTGGCACCGTGGAGACCGCCACGCGCACGTGCTTGTCGCGCAGGGCGCGCGAGCGCGGCAGGCAGATGGAGTACGACCGGCGCACGTCCACCCCGTCGATCTCGGCGCGCAGCGTCAGGTGCTGCCCGGGCTCGAAGGCGAAGTCCTCGGCCAGCTCGTCGGGCACGTCGAAGGTGATGGCCACCGAGGTGTCCGTCAGCCGCTCGACCCTGGCCACCCTCAGGGGGTGGAAGGTCGCGCGGCGTCGGGTCGGGGTGCTCAGGGGGCTCATCTCTCTCCAGGGTCTCGCAGGGTGTTCTCGGGTCGGGTCACGACGGCGGGCCTCACAGCGGCTTGAACTCGTCGAACGGCTCGCGGCAGGCGCGGCAGCGGCGCAGGGCCTTGCAGGCGGTGGAACCGAAGCGGGCCAGCTCCTCGGTGTCCGCCGAACCGCATGCCGGGCAGCGCACCTGGCGCACCTGCAGCTGCAGGCCCACCGGCCCGTCGGCGGGCCCGGACCGTGCTGCGCCGGCCGGGCCGGGCGGGGCGATGCCGAAGGCGCGCAGCTTCTCGCGGCCCTCGTCGGTCATCCAGTCGGTGGTCCACGGCGGGTCGAGCCGGCGCTCCACCTCGGGATCCCAGCCGCGCAGGGCCACCGCGCGGGCCACCTGGCCCTCCATGACCTCCATGGCCGGGCAGCCGGAGTACGTGGGTGTCATGACCACGTGCACCGTGCCGCGGTCCTCGTCGGCCTCCACCGAGCGCAGGACGCCCAGGTCCGCCAGCGTGATGACGGGGATCTCCGGGTCGGGGACCGACTCCAGGGCCCGGAGCACCTCCTCGACCGGGGCGCGCCCCGCCCCGGCCGCCGGCAGGTCCGCCCCGGTCACCACGAGGCGCCGGGGTGGGCCCGCGCCACCGACTGCATCTCGGCCAGCAGGTAGCCCAGCTGCTCGGAGTGCGTGCCCGTGCGCCCGCCGCCGGCGTTCCAGCGCCCGGCCGCGGGGCGCTCGAGGGTGGCCACCCGGAGCACCTCGGCCACGTACGCGATCGCCGCCTCGGCGGTGGTGCTCGGCAGCACGCCCAGCCCACGGCGCGCGGCCTCGGTGGCCACCGGGTCGTCCTCGGAGAGCTCGGCCACGAACGGCTCCAGGGCCGCCAGGGCGGCGGCGGTGCGCCGGCCGGACTCCTCGGTGCCGTCGCCCAGGCGGATCACCCACTGGGCCGCGTGGTCCCGGTGGTAGTCCACCTCCTTGAGCGCCTTGCGCGCGGCACCGACGCCGACGGCGTCGGCGCCCTCGGTGCGCACGAGGCGGGCCAGGGTCTCCAGCAGGTGGGCGGAGAACCACAGCATCCGCACCATCTCGTGGGCGAAGTCGCCGCGCGGCTGCTCGACGAGCCAGCGGTTGCGGAACTCCCGCTCGGTGCGGAAGTAAGCCAGGTCGTCCTCCGCCAGCTCCTGCACGCCGGGCAGGAGCTGGGCGTCCAGCTCGCCCACCCGGGTGTACAGCGTGCGCGCCTGACCGACGAGGTCCAGGGCCACGTTGCCCAGGGCCATGTCCTCCTCGATCTGCGGGGCACGGCTGATCCACTCCCCCAGGCGCTGGGCGTACACCAGGGCGTCGTCGGCCAGGCCCAGCAGGTAGCGCGCGGAGAGCTGCTCGTCGGTCATCGAGGCCGGGTCGCCGGCGGCGTCCCACGGGCGGGGCGCGCGGCCGACGGTCTCGGGGGTCGTGGGCACCGGCGCGCCGGGCTCGGGCTCGAAGCGCTGCGGCTCCTTCGGCGCGGTGCCGGGCATGGTGGCCAGCTGCTCGTCGCTCACAGGTACTCCACGTCCTCGGGGACGTCGTAGAAGGTCGGGTGGCGGTACACCTTGTCGGCGGCCGGGTCGAAGAAGCTGTCGCGCTCGTCCGGGCTGTTGGCCGTGATGTCGTCCGCCTTCACCACCCACACGGAGACGCCCTCACCACGACGGGTGTAGACGTCGCGTCCGTTGCGCAGCGCCATCTCGGCGTCCGGCGCGTGCAGCGATCCGACGTGCGTGTGGTTCAGACCGCGCTTGGCACGGACGAAGACCTCCCACAGGGGCCAGGCCTGCTCGCTCACGCAGCCACCTCCTTCTTCTCGTCACGGGCCTGCTTGGCGGCGTGGGCCGTCGCGGCCTCACGCACCCAGGCGCCCTCCTCGTGCGCCCTCACCCGGTGTGCGATGCGCTGTGCGTTGACCGGCCCGTTGCCCTTGACGACCTGCCAGAACTCGTCCCAGTCGACGGGGCCGAAGTCCCAGTGGCCGCGCTCGGCGTTCCACCGCAGGTCCGGGTCGGGCAGGGTCAGGCCGAGCTTCTGGGCCTGCGGCACGGTCATGTCGATGAACTTCTGGCGCAGGTCGTCGTTGCTGAAGCGCTTGATGCCCCAGGCCATCGACTGCTCGGTGTGGCCGCCGGAGGCGTTCTCGCCGGTGTCCGGCGGGCCGAACATCATGAGCGCGGGCCACCAGGTGCGGTTCACCGCGTCCTGGGCCATCTCGCGCTGCGCCTCGGTGCCCTGCATGAGCGCCCAGAGGATCTCGAAGCCCTGCCGCTGGTGGAAGGACTCCTCCTTGCACACGCGCACCATCGCGCGGCCGTACGGACCGTAGGAGCAGCGACACAGGGGCACCTGGTTCATGATCGCCGCGCCGTCCACGAGCCACCCGATGGCGCCGGCGTCGGCCCAGGTGAGCGTGGGGTAGTTGAAGATCGAGCTGTACTTCTGGCGCCCGGTGTGCAGGCGGTCGAGCATCTCGTCGCGGCTCATGCCCAGGGTCTCGGCGGCGGAGTAGAGGTAGAGCCCGTGGCCGGCCTCGTCCTGCACCTTGGCCATGAGGATGGCCTTGCGGCGCAGGCTGGGGGCGCGGGTGATCCAGTTGCCCTCCGGCTGCATGCCGATGATCTCGCTGTGCGCGTGCTGCGCGATCTGGCGGATCAGCGTGTCGCGGTACTCCTGCGGCATCTCGTCGCGGGGCTCGATGCGCTTGTCGGCCGCGATGAGCTCGTCGAAGTGGGGCGTGCCCTCGCCGTCCCGGTCCAGCACGCCGTCGGCCTGGTCCTGCAGGGCGGCGGAGTACTCAGGGGTCTCGGCCGCGTTCAGGGGTTCCTCGGGAACTGCGAAGTCGTTGCCGTACATGCACGCAGTATCGGCCACGGAATGTGATGCAGCAAACACCGGGGGGGTCACCTGAGAGACTGCCCCCCATGTCCCATGCCGTCCCCGCTCGCGTCGACGACACCCCGGCCCACCCCCGGGGCACCCGTCAACCCCGACTGCGGGGCATCGACCTCGCGCGGACCGCGGCGGTCGTCGGGATGGTGGGCACGCACCTCAACGTCCGCTACGTCGACGAGCCCTGGGGCGACCTCGGGTGGGTCGTCATCGGGCGGTCCTCGGCGCTCTTCGCCGTGCTGGCCGGGCTCTCCATCGCGCTGGTCACCGGGCGCAGCACCCCGCTGGTGGGCTCCCGGCTGCACGACGCCCGCATCAGCCTGTCGGTGCGCGCACTGCTGCTCTACCTGCTCGGGCTGGCCCTGGGCACCCTGGACTCCGGCATCGCGGTGATCCTGCCGGCCTACGGTGCGATGTTCCTGCTCGCGGTGCCCCTGGTGCACCTGGGGGCCCTGGCCCTGGCCACGTGGGCGGTGGCGTGGTGCTTGGTGGCCCCGTGGCTGGCCTCGCCGGCGCGCGCCTGGGTGGCCGACCCCAGCAGCCCCGTGCACTCCCTGCCCGACCACGGCGGGTGGCTGGCCACCACCGAGCAGCTCACCCTCACCGGCTTCTACCCGGTGGTGTTCTGGTTCGGCTACGTCCTGGCCGGCATGGCCCTGGGCCGGCTCGACCTCACACGCTGGACGGTCCAGCGCGGCATCGCCCTGGGCGGGGTGGCCCTGGCCACCGGCGCGTGGCTGGTGAGCCGGCTCGCCACCGCCCAGCCCTGGGTGCAGCACCGCATGCTGGCCACGTGGAACGACGCCCCCGTGGCGGACTTCGCCGGCCTGGACCGGGAGGCGCGCCACGGCCTGCACGGGCAGGCCCCGGCCGACTGGGTCTGGCAGCTCACCATGTACCCCCACGCCTCCACGATGATGGACCTCCTGCACACAGTGGGCACGTCGATGGCCGTCATCGGGATGGGGCTCCTGGTGGTGCAGGCGTGGCCGCGGGCCCAGCGGCTGTGGGTGCTGCTGGGCGCCATCGGCACCATGAGCCTCACCGCGTACACGCTGCACATCCTGGTGCGCACCTTCTACGACGGATCGGGCGACTACGGCGTGGAGGTGTTCGTGGTGCACCTGGCGGTGATGGCCGCCGTGGCCGTCCCGCTGGTGCTGCTCGGCCGCCGGGGACCGCTCGAGGCCCTGTTCTCCCGGGCCTGCCGCGGCGCCGCGGAGCTGGTGACGCGACCCTGAGGTCACGGTCGGGTCACGCCGTGCGCGGGGCCGGGTGCCACGGCCTCCGACGGGCGTAGGTTCGAGGCACCTCACGCCCCCATCCCCTCAGGAGGACCCCGATGTCAGCACCCCCGCAGGAGCGGCGGGCCCCCGAGGCCCGTGACCTGCCACCGGTCTCGGTCTCCGAGCCCCACACCGTGACGCCCAGGGAGAAGGTCGTCTTCGGCGTCGTGGCCCTGGCCGGAGCCGTCGCCTGGTGGATGATCGCGATCTCGCGCGGCGAGCAGGTCAACGCCGTGTGGTTCGTGCTCGCCGCCGTCGCCACCTACCTCATCGCCTACCGCTTCTACGCCCGGCTCATCGAGTACAAGGTCGTCAAGCCGCGCGATGACCGCGCCACCCCGGCCGAGCTGTACGACAACGGGCAGGACTTCATGCCCACCGACCGGCGCGTGCTCTTCGGCCACCACTTCGCCGCCATCGCCGGCGCCGGCCCGCTCGTGGGCCCCGTGCTGGCCGCACAGATGGGCTACCTGCCCGGCACCCTGTGGATCATCTTCGGCGTGGTCTTCGCCGGCGCCGTGCAGGACTACCTCGTGCTGGCGCTCTCCACCCGCCGCCGCGGTCGCTCCCTGGGCCAGATGGCGCGCGACGAGCTCGGCCCGGTCGGTGGCTGGGCCGCCATCGTGGGCGTGCTGAGCATCATGATCATCCTCATCGCAGTGCTCGGCATCGTCATCATCGGCGCCCTGGCACACAGCCCGTGGGGCGTGTTCTCACTGGCGCTGACCATCCCCATCGCCCTGTTCATGGGTGTCTACCTGCGCTTCCTGCGCCCCGGCCGCGTCTCCGAGGTCTCCCTCATCGGTGTGGCCCTGCTGCTGGCCGCCATCGTGGCCGGCGGCGTGGTCGCCGACACCTCGTGGGGCGCCGAGACCTTCACCCTCTCCCCGCTGGCCCTGAGCTGGTGGCTCATCGCCTACGGGTTCGCCGCCTCGGTGCTGCCGGTGTGGCTGCTGCTGGCCCCGCGCGACTACCTGTCCACCTTCATGAAGGTCGGCACCATCGTGCTGCTGGCCGCCGGCATCCTCGTGGCTGCCCCGGCCGTGCAGTTCCCGGCGCTGAGCCAGTTCGGCAAGGACGGCACCGGCCCGGTGTTCGCCGGCAACCTGTTCCCCTTCCTGTTCATCACCATCGCCTGCGGTGCCCTCTCGGGTTTCCATGCGCTGGTCTCCTCCGGCACCACCCCCAAGCTGCTGGAGAAGGAGGGCCAGGCCCGCCTCATCGGCTACGGGTCCATGCTCACCGAGTCGTTCGTGGCCATCATGGCGCTCATCGCCGCGGTCATCCTCGACCCGCACGTGTACTTCGCCATGAACGCCCCGGCGGCCGCCACCGGCGGCACCGCGCAGACCGCCGCGGACTACGTCAACGGCCTCGGCCTGGGCGGCACGCCCGTCACCGCCGAGCAGCTCGACCAGGCCGCCAAGCACCTCGGCGAGGAGTCCATCGTCAGCCGCACCGGTGGCGCGCCCACTCTCGCGTTCGGCATGAGCGAGGTGCTCTCCTCCTTCGGTGGTGGCGACGGCATCAAGTCGTTCTGGTACCACTTCGCCATCATGTTCGAGGCGCTGTTCATCCTCACCACGGTCGATGCCGGCACTCGCGTCGCGCGCTTCATGCTCAGCGACACCCTCGGCAACGTGCCGGGCCTGGGCCGCTTCAAGGACCCCTCGTGGAAGGTCGGCGCGTGGCTCTGCTCGGCCCTCGTCGTGGCCGGCTGGGGCTCCATCCTGGTCATGGGCGTCACCGACCCGCTGGGCGGCATCAACACGCTCTTCCCGCTGTTCGGCATCGCCAACCAGCTGCTGGCCGCCATCGCGCTGGCCGTGGTCACCACCATCGTGGTCAAGAAGGGCCTGGTGAAGTGGGCCTGGATCCCCGGCGTGCCGCTGGTGTGGGACCTCGTCGTGACGATGTCGGCCTCCTGGCAGAAGATCTTCTCGGACAACCCGAAGATCGGCTACTGGGCGCAGCACGACGCGTGCAAGGCCTTCCGCGACACCGGCCAGGGCGCCTGCGGCACGGCCAAGACCCCCGAGGCGGTGGACGCGGTCGTGCGCAACACCTTCATCCAGGGCACGCTGTCGATCGTGTTCGCCCTGCTCGTGGCCGTGGTGGTGCTGGCCGCCCTGTGGGTGTGCCTCAAGGCCGTCCGCGCCGGCGGGCTGCCCACCAGCGAGGACGAGCCGGTTCCCTCGCGCACCTTCGCCCCGCGCGGGTTCTTCCCCACCCCGGCCGAGAAGGAGGTCCTCGCCCAGTGGCAGGCCGCCGGTCTCGACCCGAGCGGCAGCCCGGCGCGGAGCCACTGACCGTGGCGCCCACCACCGACCGCTCCCCCGGCCCGGCGACCCCACCGCGGGCCGCCGGGCCGGGGGGCCAAGGCCCTGCCTGGCTCCGCGGGCTGCGCTTCGCCCGGTGGTACGTGGCCTCGATCATGGGCGACAACCACTACGAGCAGTACGTGGCCCGGATGCGGCGCGACCACCCGGACTGCCCGGTGCCCACCGAGAAGGAGTACTGGCGCGCCCGCATGGACGCCCAGGACACCAACCCGCAGAACCGCTGCTGCTGAGCACGCAGCACCCGGCACCGCTCGGCCACCCCGGCCGGACGCGCGAGGAGGCCCCCACCACACGGTGGGGGCCTCCTCGTGTCAGTGCGTCAGCCGGTCACCCGGACGGTGGGGCTCAGTCCTCCGAGCCCTCACCACGGCCGCGGCCACCACGGGCGCCACGGCGGCGACGCGGACGACGACGCTCGCCGTCCTCACCGTCGGAGTCGCCCTCGACGGCCTCACGGGCCGGCTCGGCATCGGCGGAGTCCTCGCGGACGGACACCGGCTCGGGGCGCTCGGCCTCGTCCTCGGTGCGGGTCGCCCGGGCACCGCCACCGATCTTGCCGGACTGCGGGGCGGCCTCGGCCGCGCCCTCCTCGTCGGCCACCACGGCGCCCAGCGAGAGCTTGCCGCGCTGGTCGATCTCCTTGAGCTCCACCTGCACCTTGTCGCCGACGTTCAGCACGTCCTCGACCGCGTCGATGCGCTTGCCACCGACGAGCTTGCGGATCTCGGAGATGTGCAGCAGGCCGTCCTTGCCCGGCAGCAGGGAGATGAACGCACCGAAGGTGGTGGTCTTGACGACCGTGCCCAGGAAGCGCTCGCCGATCTCCGGCATCTGCGGGTTGGCGATGGCGTTGATGGCCGACCGGGCCGCCTCGGCCGAGGGGCCGTCGGTGGCGCCGATGTACACGGTGCCGTCGTCCTCGATGGAGATGTCGGCGCCGGTGTCCTCCTGGATCTGGTTGATCATCTTGCCCTTGGGGCCGATGACCTCACCGATCTTGTCGACCGGCACCTTCACCGCGATGACGCGCGGGGCGTTCGGGCTCATCTCGTCCGGGGCGTCGATGGCCTGCGACATCACGTCGAGGATGTGCAGGCGCGCGTCGCGGGCCTGGGTGAGCGCCTTGGCCAGCTCCTCGGCAGGGATGCCGTCGAGCTTGGTGTCCAGCTGGATGGCGGTGACGAAGTCCTTGGTGCCGGCCACCTTGAAGTCCATGTCGCCGAAGGCGTCCTCGGCACCGAGGATGTCGGTGAGCGCCTGGTACTGCACGCCCCCGTCGACCTCGGCGGACACCAGGCCCATGGCGATGCCGGCCACCGGCGCCTTGAGCGGCACACCGGCGTTGAGCAGCGACATGGTGGAGGCGCAGACCGACCCCATCGAGGTGGAGCCGTTGGAGCCCAGCGCCTCGGACACCTGGCGGATGGCGTACGGGAACTCCTCGCGGCTCGGCAGCACCGGCACGAGCGCACGCTCGGCCAGGGCGCCGTGCCCGATCTCGCGACGCTTGGGCGAGCCCACGCGACCGGTCTCACCGGTGGAGAACGGCGGGAAGTTGTAGTTGTGCATGTAGCGCTTGCGCGTCACCGGGCCGAGGCCGTCGATCTGCTGCTCCATGCGCAGCATGTTCAGCGTGGTGACACCCATGATCTGGGTCTCGCCACGCTCGAAGATGGCCGAGCCGTGGACGCGCGGCAGGGCCTGCACCTCGGCGGACAGGGCACGGATGTCCTTGGGGCCACGGCCGTCGATGCGGACGCCGTCACGCAGGATGCGCTCGCGGATGAGCTTCTTCTGCAGGGCCTTGAACGCGGCGGAGACCTCCTTGGCGCGACCGGCGAAGGGCTTGCCCTCCTCCTCGTCGGCCCCGGCCAGCTCGGCCTTGAGGGACTCCTTGATCTCGTCCAGGCGCGCCTCACGCTCCTGCTTGCCCGCGATGGTCAGGGCCTGCGCGGTGTCCTGCGCGGCGGCGGCCTCCACGGCGGCGTAGGCGTCGTCCTGGTAGTCCAGGAACAGCGGGAACTCCTGCACCTCCTTGCCGGCCTCGGCGTGCAGCTTCTGCTGGGCCTCGCACAGGGCGCGGATGAAGACCTTGGAGGCCTCGAGGCCCTGGGCCACGACCTCCTCGGTGGGGGCCGTCTTGCCCTCGTCGTTCACCAGGGTCCAGGTGGACTCGGTGGACTCGGCCTCGACCATCATGATCGCGACGTCGTCGCCGGCGATGCGGCCGGCCACCACCATGTCGAAGGTGGAGCGGGCGATGTCCGAGAAGTTCGGGAAGGCCACCCACTGGCCGTCGATGAGCGAGAGGCGCACACCACCGATGGGGCCGGAGAACGGCAGGCCGGAGATCTGGGTGGAGGCGCTGGCGGCGTTGATGGCCAGCACGTCGTACTGGTGGTCCGGGTGGTGGGCCAGCACAGTCACCACGACCTGCACCTCGTTGCGCAGGCCCTTGGTGAAGGTCGGGCGCAGCGGGCGGTCGATGAGGCGGCAGGTGAGGATCGCGTCGGTGCCCGGGCGGCCCTCACGGCGGAAGAACGAGCCGGGGATGCGGCCCGCGGCGTACATGCGCTCCTCGACGTCCACCGTCAGCGGGAAGAAGTCGAAGTGGTCCTTGGGCTCCTTGCCGGCCGTGGTGGCCGACAGGACCATGGTGCTGTCGTCGATGTCGTCCTCGACGAGGTAGGCGGCCACCGAGCCGGCGGCCTGCTGGGCGAGTCGCCCGGTCTCGAACCGGACCGTCTTGGTGCCGTGGGCACCGTTGTCGATGACGGCCTCGGCGAACGTGATCTCAGGACCCTCCATGGGGTCCTCCCTTCTGTTGGTCAGCACACGGGCATCGTCGTTGTGCCGTGTGTCTGGTGGTCCGGTGTTCCTCCCGGCGCGTGGTGCGACGGGTCACGAGGAGGCCGGTCGGACCGGCCGACCCCCTCTACTCATACCAAAAGCGGCCCCCGGGGGGGGCCGCAGTCGGCAGAGAGCTCTTTCAGCGGCGCAGGCCGAGCTTCTTGATCAGCGCACGGTAGCGCTCGATGTCGGTGGACTCCAGGTAGCGCAGCAGGCGCTTGCGGCGACCCACCAGCAGCAGCAGGCCACGACGGGTGTGGTGGTCGTGCTTGTGCTGACGGGAGTGCTCGGTCAGGTCCTTGATGCGCTGCGTGAGCAGGGCGACCTGCACCTCCGGCGACCCGGTGTCACCCTCGGTGGTGGCGTACTCCTCGATGATGGACTTCTTCTTGGCAGCGTCCAGCGTGGTCAAGCGTGACTCCTCAGGGTCGTTGCGCGGCGCGCCCGGGCCTGTTCTCCGGGGCATTCGGCGTCCGCGGCCGATCGAACGGCAAGGTGTCACCTTATCACTGACGGGTGCGCCCCACGGCCGCCTCCGGGGCGGCCGACGCCGACGGGTTCTCCGTGGGCGCGTCGGCGGGTGCCCCGCCGTCCTGGAACTCCGTGTCCACCGGCCCCACGAGGGACTCCTTGGTGACGTCCTTGACGGTCACGGTCCGGGCCTTGGCCTCCTCGGCGCGCTTCGTGGCGGCCTCGATGTCGGCCTTCGTGTCGGCCGACGAGACGGGGGCGTCCGCTCCGTTGGCCTCGAGCAGGCCCTGCGTCTTCATCGTGTTCCAGATGGAGCGCGCGACCGGCGCCGCGTACTCGCTACCGGTTCCCGAGTCGCCGAGCACCACGAGCACCACGTACTTCGACTTCTGACCGGCGTCGTAGCTGACGAACCAGGAGGTGGGCGCCTGGTTGGCCACCTCAGCGGTCCCCGTCTTGCCGGCCAGGGGGTGGCGCGCGTTGTCCCAGTCCTTGAAGGCCCACGACGCGGTACCCCGGGTCATCACGCCCTCGAGGCCCTCGCGGAGCACTCGCAGCGACTCCTCGGTGAAGCCGACCCGCTGGCGGACGGTGGTGTCGTAGGTCTTGGCGACCTTGCCGTCGACGTCCACCGCCTCCTTGGCCAGCCGCGGCTCGATGACGTTGCCCCCGTTGGCGATGGCGGCGTAGACCACGGCCATCTGCAGGGGGGTGGTGGAGACGTCACCCTGGCCGATGGAGAAGTTCACCGCGTCACCGCCGCGGTACTGGTACCCACGCAGGCAGAACTCCTGCGCGCTCTCCTTGAGCTCCTTGCGCTTCTGGGCGTCGGGCACCTCCTTCTTGGTGTACCCGGTCTCCGCCCGCTTGCAGTAGCCCTCCTTGAGGGACTCCCAGTAGGCCAGCTTCCACTCGCGGTCCGGGATGCGGCCGGCCGACTCGTGCGGGAGGTCGATGCCGGTGCGCGAGCCCAGGCCGAAGCCGCGGGCCATCTCCACGTAGGGGTCGGCCACGTCCTTGGCGTTGAGGCCGCCCAGTCCGCGCCAGGTGCGGAAGGACCAGCGGTAGAAGGCGGTGTCGCAGGAGACCTCGATGATCTGCTGCAGCGTGAGGTCGCCGTGCTCCTTGGACTCGAAGTTGCGGAAGTAGCGGTCACCGATCTTGACGCGGGCCGGGCAGCTGTACATCTCCTTCGCGTCCAGCCCCTGGCTGAAGGCGGTCGGCAGCGAGACGGCCTTGAAGGTCGAGGCCGGCGGGAAGACCGAGGAGACGAGCTTGTTCGTCAGCGGCACCCCACCGTCCTCGTCCACCAGCTGCTCCAGCTGCTGGGAGTCCACGCCGCCCTTCCAGACCTCCGGGTTGTAGCCCGGCAGGCTCGCCGAGGCGACCACTCCCCCGGTCTCGACGTCCATGACCAGCGCAGCACCGGTCTTGGCGCTGCCCTTGTCGCCCGGCTGGGTCGCCCCGTTCTTGCGCGCCGCGGCCTGGCTGGCCTGCGCGAGTGCCTCCTCGGCCACGCGCTGCACCTCCGGGACCAGGTGGGTGCGCACGTCCAGACCGGCCTGCGGCTCGGTGTGGCTGATCTCCTCGAGGAAGCGGCCGGCCGGGGAGACGGCCACCTTGGTGACGCCGTTGCGGCCGCGCAGGTCGCCGTCGTAGAAGGCCTCCAGCCCGTCGCGGCCGATCATGGCCGTGGACTGCAGGTCGTCGCGCCCCTTGAGGTCCTCGGCGCTCACGCGCGTCAGGTAGCCCAAGGTCTGGGCCGCCAGGGCACCCTTCGGCTTGGGCCAGCCGCGCTCGGCGGTGGCGTCCACCTTGACGCCCGGGTAGTCCTCGGGGCGCTCCAGCAGCGGCAGCAGCTTCACCGGGTCCACGCCCTGGGCCATGGTGATGGGCTGGTAGGCGCCACCGGAGTTGCAGCGCGGCGGGCGGGGCGCGTCCTTGGCGCCGCAGGTGCGGGTGCGGCCCCACAGCGTGTCGGGGTCCTGCCCCAGCTCGGTGGCCACGGCCTCCACGATGCCGCGCCCCTTGTCCTCCTGCTCGCGCATCACCTGCGGGTCGATGGTCACCGTGGAGTGCGCCACGTTGCGCACGAAGGGGGTGCCGTCGGCGGCCAGGATGCGGCCACGCACCGCCGGGTGCACGATCGAGCGGGTGTTGGTGGTCTGCGCCGCGGTCGCGTACCGGTCGTGCTGCACCACCTGCATCTGGGCCATGCGTCCACCGAGCACGAGCAGCGCCACGAGCACCAGCACCCCCATGATCACGGTGCGGCGGCGGGCGGTCCTCAGGATCTGCATCACGTGGCGTTCCTCGTCAGGGCAGCGTTCTCCAGGTGCATCAGGGTGGGCACCACCACCACGCCCAGCAGCGCGGTGAGCAGCCAGGCCCACGGGTCGACGGTGTCGCCGGTCGGCTTCTGCAGGGCCAGGGCCATGACCCAGCGCACGCCCTGCACGGCCAGCGCCGCCACGGCGACGGTCACCGAGGTGAGCAACCACGAGCGGCGCACGGTGGCCGCGAAGGAGCCGGCCGCCCAGGCCACCAGGCCGTAGGTGAGGGCGGTGGCACCGGCCACCCCGGCGCCCGGCGGCACGAGGTCCACCAGCCAGCCGGCCACCAGGCCCCACACGAGGCCCGACCGCGCACCACGCAGCAGGGCCACTGCCAGCACCACGAGCAGCAGCAGGTCCGGCGCGGGGAAGGACACCCGCGGCAGCAGACCGGTGGTCACGACCGCCAGCAGCACCATGGCCACGACGCGGATGAGGCCGATCATGAAACGCATCACGGGGCTCCGGTGGGGGTCGGCGAGGCGGGCTGGGCGTCCGGGCGGGCGGCGTCGCTCGGGGCGTCGGTGGGCTGGTCCACCGGGGCCGAGGGGTCCACGAGCACCGACTCGTCGTCGCTCGGGTTGCCGTCCAGCGGACCGGTCTGGTCCCCGCTGGAGGACGGCTGGGAGGACGGGTCCGCCGAGGCGTCACCGCCCGGCGAGGCGTCCGGGCCCGACGGGCTGGGCTGCGACTCCGGCAGCGTGGTGGTCTCGCGCGAGCGGTCGCGCTCGGCGGTGCTCAGCACGCCCACCACCTCGAGAGTGGAGACCTGCACCCCGGGGCGCACCACGGCCGTCTCCTGGAGCTGGCCCTTGTCCGGGTCGATCGAGGCCACGCGGCCGACGGCCACGCCGGAGACGAACGGGCTGTTGGCCCCACCCAGCGTGGTGAGCAGGTCACCCTCCTTGAAGGTGCCCGGCTCGAAGGCCTGCAGGGTCAGCTGGTTGGCCTGGCGGGCGGGCGTGCCGGGGGGCGCGGTGGCCGAGAGCACCCCCATCGCGCCGGAGGAGGAGCGGACGCCCAGGGACAGCGCCGGGTCACCGAGGACCATCACCTCGCTCGTCCAGTCGGTCACCGAGACAACGCGGCCCACCAGGCCCCGGCGGGAGACCACGGTGAGGTCGGGCTCCACGCCGTCGCGCGAGCCCACGTCGAGGGTGACGCGGCGGTCCGGCGAGGTGGCCGTGGCCGCGGTGAACCCGATGACGCGGGCCGGGGTCAGCTCACGTCCGGCCACCACCTCGGAGTCGAACAGCCCCACGGCGGCGGAGTCCAGCCGGTTCTTCTCGCGCTGGGCGCGCAGCTCGTCGGCCAGACGGTCGCGCTCGGACTCCACGGCCTGCAGCTCGTCGGTGGGCGGCACCACCATCGCGCGCTGCAGGGGGGCGAAGGCCACCTCCGAGGCACTGCGCACGGGGTCGAGCACCGCCGGGGACACCGCGTCGACCCCCACGGCGGCGAGGGTGAGGGCCAGGGCCGCCAGGGGCCCCGCCCACGCGCGGCGCTCGGCGGAGCGGTCCCGCTGCTGCATGCCCAGCCGGCGGCCGGTGAGGCCCTCCCGGCGGACCACGCCCACGGGGACGCGGCGCTGGGAGTCACCCCGGCGCCGGCCCCGCACCCGACGGTCACCGGAGTACGGACGGATGCGGTCGGCCATCAGTACCGCTGCTCCCCGACCACGATGCGGCGCAGGCGCGCCAGGTCGTCGATGCACCGCCCCGCACCGCGGATCACCGCCCGCTGCGGGTCCTTGGCCACGTGCACCGGCAGGGCCAGCTCGCGGGAGAGGCGCTGGTCGATGCCGCGCAGCAGGGCCACCCCACCGGTGAGCACCACGCCACGGCCGGTGACGTCACCGGCCAGGTCCGGCGGGCACTGGTCCACCAGGCTGCGGGCGAAGGCGGCGATGCCGTCCAGCGGCGCCGCCATGGCCTCGCGGACCGCGGCCCCGGTGACGTCCACCGTCTCGGGCAGGCCGGTGCGCAGGTCACGGCCGTGCACGCGGGCCGTGGCCTCCTCGCGCTGCGGCACCGCCGAGCCCACCTGGGCCACGAGGTCCTGGGCCGTGCGCTCCCCCAGCAGCAGGTGGTGCTCGGTGCGCAGCCAGTCGCGGACGGCCTCGCTGAGGTCGTCACCGCCCACCCGGGCCGAGCCCGAACGGACGATGCCGCCCAGGGCCGTGATGGCCCCGTCGGCGGTGCCGCCGCCGAGGTCGAGCACCATCGAGGCCTGCTCGTCGTTGACCGGCAGCCCGGCCCCGATGGCCGCGACCATGCCCTGCTCCACGATGAAGACCTCGCGGGCGCCGGAGCGCAGGACCGTCTCCTCGACGGCGCGGCGCTCCACGGCGGTGATCTGCGAGGGGGTGGCGACCACCACGCGGGGGCGGTTCAGCCAGCTGGAGTGCACCTGGTCGACGAAGGTGCGCAGCATCGACTCGGCGACGTCCGCGTCGACGATCACGCCGTCGCGGACCGGGCGCATGATGTGCACGTGCGCCGGGGTACGGCCGATGAGGCCGCGGGCGCGCTCACCGGCGGCGAGCACCTTGCCCGTGCCCCCCTCGACCGCCAGCAGCGACGGCTCGTCCAGGGCGATGCCCCTGCCCTTGCGCCAGATCCGGGTCCGCGAGGTCCCCAGGTCCACCGCCAGGTCACCACCGCGCAGGCGCTGCCAACTCGAAGTCATGGGCGGCATCGTATGTCCCTCCCGAGACCGCCGGCCGGAGAACCGGCCGGCGGAGCCCGCTTCCGTGGGCGTCAGGGAGGTCACACCCCCTGCGGGAACCAGATGGCGATCTCGCGCTCGGCGGACTCCGGCGAGTCCGAGCCGTGCACGATGTTCTGCTGCACCTTCAGGCCCCAGTCACGACCCAGGTCGCCGCGGATGGAGCCCGGGGCCGCCTCGGTGGGGTTGGTGGCACCGGCCAGCGCACGGAAGCCGGGGATGCAGCCGTGGCCCTCCACGACGGCGGCCACCAGCGGGCCGGAGGCCATGAACTCCATGAGCGGCTCGTAGAAGGGCTTGCCCTCGTGCTCGGCGTAGTGGGCGGCCAACTGCTCACGGGTGGCCTCCACCACCGTCAGGGCGGCCAGGCGGTAGCCCTTGGCCTCGATGCGGGCCAGCACCTGTCCGGTGAGGCCGCGGCGGTAGCCGTCGGGCTTCACCAGCACCAGGGATCGCTCGATGGTCTCGTTCGTGTCAGCTGCAGTCGTGGTCACGGACCCACCCTAGCCAGCGAGCCGACGGCGCCCGTGGGGGCACCGCCGGCTCGCCGGTCGTGCAGGGGCGCGGCCCCCGCGTCGGGGCGTCCGCGACTCAGGCGCCCGTCGCCGAGAGCGTGCCGGTGCCCAGCAGGCCGAAGAGCACCAGGGCCAGCACGATGCGGTACACCACGAAGGCGGTGAAGTCGTGGCTCGAGATGTAGCGCAGCAGCCAGGCGATGACCGCGTAGCCCACGACGAAGCTGATGAGCGTGGCCACGACGATCGGGCCCCACTGCGGCGCCACCGGGTCGTCGGCGATCTTCACCACCTGCATGAGGCCCGAGGCCAGCACCGCCGGGATGGCCAGCAGGAACGAGTAGCGGGCGGCGGCCACACGCGAGTAGCCCATGAACAGACCACCGGCGATGGTGCCACCGGAGCGCGAGACGCCCGGGATGAGCGCCAGGGACTGCCACAGGCCGAACTTCAGGCCGTCGCCCCAGCTGAGCTGCTGGAGCTCCTTGGCCTCGCCCTGCGGACGGCGCGCGGCCAGCCGGTCGGCCACGCCGATCACCAGGGCGAACACCAGCAGCATCGAGGCGGTGAGCCACAGGTTGCGCAGCTTGGTCTCGATGAGGTCCTGGAAGAGCACGCCGAGCAGGCCGATCGGCAGGGTGCCCACGATCACCAGCCACCCCATCCGCACGTCCGGGTCGCTGTGCGGCACCTTCCCGGCCAACGCCTTGAACCACTTGGTGACGATGGTGGCGATGTCCTTGCGGAAGTAGATGAGCACCGCGGCCTCGGTGCCCAGCTGCGTGATGGCGGTGAACGCCGCTCCGGGGTCCTCGTCACCGAAGAACCGCCCCACCACCGACAGGTGCGCGCTGGAGGAGATGGGCAGGAACTCCGTGAGCCCCTGCACCAGTCCCAGCACGATCGCCTCGAGCCAACCCATCACCGACCACCTTCCGTGGAGTTCTCCTGCGCGGCCCCGGTGCCGCCGTGGCGGGCGGCGAACTGCCGGGTGAGCTCATCCATGCGGTGACCCCAGTAGAGCGCGGCCACCCACAGCCCGAGGAAGATCGCGGCGACCACGAACATCGCCGGCTCCACCAGGCCGCACAGGACGGTGAGCACCTGCAGGACCCACCCGAGGGTGACGCCCCAGCGGCGCTTGAGCACCACCATCGTCACCAGGCAGGCCACGGCCAACGCCGACCCGCCGACGAGGTAGGACGTGGAATGCACGTCACCCCGAGCGTGGGCCAGCGCCCGTGCGGTGAGGGCACCGAAGAAGACGGCGAAGGACTGGAAGAACAGGGTGACGCTGGTGAACCGGCGGGACATCTTGCCCAGCGGACCGACCACGGGGATGGGTGAACTCACGAGGGGGATCCTCCCACGCGGGTCACGAGACGTCCGTGGTGCCCAGCAGCATCCGCACGTCCGCAGCCGTGTGGATGCTGCCGGTGGCGATGACGCCGCCGCTCACGCCGCCCTCGTCGGCCAGCGAGCCGGCGAGGTCGAGCGCGTCGGGCAGGTTCTCGACCACGGTCACCATGTCGTCGCCGAGCAGCTCCCGGGCCAAACGGCCGAGCGCCTCGGGCTCCATGGAGCGCGGGCTGGAGTTGCGCGAGACCACGAGGTGGTCCACCGCCGGGGCCAGCGCGGAGAGCATGCCCTCGGCGTCCTTGTCCTCGAAGACCGCCACCAGGCCCACCAGGCGGGCGAAGGTGAAGGACTCCTCCAGGGCGCGGGCCAGGGTCTCCATGCCGTGCGGGTTGTGCGCGGAGTCGACCACCACGGTCGGCGAGCGCCGCACCACCTCGAGCCGGCCGGGCGCGGTCATGCCGGCCACGGCCTCGCGGAGCAGCTCGGGGTCCAGCGGCTGCTGGCCGTCACCGAGGAAGGACTCCACGGCGGCCACCGCCAGGGCCAGGTTCTGCGCCTGGTGCTGGCCGAAGAGTGGCAGCACGAGTTCGTCGTACTCCCCCGCCAGCCCGCGGATGCCGACGAGCTGGCCACCGACGGCCACGTCGTGCTCGGTGACGCCGAAGTCGACGCCGGCCGTGGCCAGGCGGGCGCCGGCGGCCTCCACCGCGTCGGCGACGACGGCGCGCGCCTCCTCGGCCTGCTCGGCCACCACCACCCGCGCCCCGGGCTTGACGATGCCGGCCTTCTCGGCGGCGATGGACTGCACGTCGCCCCCGAGGTAGCGCTCGTGGTCCAGCCCGATGGGGGTGATGACCGCGACGTCGCCGTCGGCCACGTTGGTGGCGTCCCAGCGGCCGCCGAGGCCGACCTCGATGACGGCGACGTCCACCGGGGCGTCGGCGAAGGCGGCCAGGGCGAGCACGGCGATGCACTCGAAGTAGCTCAGCGGCGGGCCGCCGGCGGCCTCGCTCTCGGCGTCGACGATGGCGATGAAGGGCGCCACGTCGTCCCACACCTCGAGGAAGTGCCGCGGGTCGATGGGCGCACCGTCGATGCTGATGCGCTCCAGCGGGTCGTGCAGGTGCGGGGAGGTGAAGCGCCCCGTGCGCAGCCCGGTCTCCCGCAGGATGCGCTCCACCATCCGGGTGGTGGAGGTCTTGCCGTTGGTGCCGGTCAGGTGCACCACCCGGTAGGTGCGCTGCGGGTCGCCCAGCAGCTCCATGCAGCGGGCCACCCGGTCCAGGGTGGGCACCACGTCGCTCTCGGGCATGCGGGCCATGAGCGCCTGGGTGACCTCCCGCACGCGGCGAGTGGTCTCCAGGTTCTCGGCGGCCTCTCGGCGGGGGTCGGCGCTCATGCGCGGGACTCCTTGCGGCGCAGCAGCACGGTGACGGTGCGGCCCTCGCCGAGGTCCACCTCGCCACGGTGCCAGTCGCCGCCGGCCGGCAGCGGGGTGTCCGGACCGCCGGCGCCGAACTGCACCGCGAGGGTCTCGTCCATGATGAGCTGCTGGTGGGCCACGGCCGCGGCCCACACCTGCTCGTCGCCCACCACGGTGAGCGAGATGCGGTCGCCCACCGAGAGCCCGGCGGCGCGGCGCTCGCCCTGCACGGCGCGGATGACGTCGCGGGCGGTGCCCTCGGCGGCCAGCTCGTCGGTGACCGTGGTGTCGAGCACCACGAAGCCGCCGCCGGGCAGCACGCCGGTGGCCGTGCCCTCGTCGTCGCCGGAGGTCACGGTCTCCAGGGTGTACTCCCCCTCGACCAAGGCGATGCCGCCGGAGGTGACGGTGCCGTCGGCGTCCACCGACCAGTCACCGGTCTTGGAACCCTTGATGACCGTCTGCACGTCCTTGCCCAGGCGCGGGCCGGCGGCGCGCGCGTTGACCACCAGGCGCTGCTCGACGCCGTAGGAGGCGGCCTCGTCGGAGTCCAGCGCCAGCAGACGCACCTCGCGGACGTTGAGCTCGTCGGCCAGCAGCGCCCCCTGGTCGGCCAGGGCCCGCGGGTCCTCGGTGACCACGGTGAGGCTCTGCAGCGGCAGGCGGGTGCGCAGCGACCGGGTCTTGCGCAGGCCCGAGCCGACGGAGGCCACCTGGCGGGCGGTCCCCATCGCGGCGGCCAGCGCCGGGTCGCTCGGGAAGTCCGCGGCGTCCGGCCAGTCGGCCAGGTGCACCGACTCGCCGCCGGTGAGCCCGCGCCAGATCTCCTCGGTGGCGAAGGGCAGGAGCGGGGCGGCCACGCGGCACACCGTCTCGAGCACCGTGTAGAGGGTGTCGAAGCAGGCGGTGTCGGTGCCCTCCCAGAAGCGGTCGCGGGACCGGCGGATGTACCAATTGGTGAGGGTGTCCAGGAAGTCGCGGACCAGCTCGCAGCCGCGGGCCAGGTCGTTGGCGTCCATGCACTCGGTCACCTCGCGTACCAGCGTGCCGGTGGCGTCCAGCACGTAGCGGTCCAGCGGGTCGGTCGAGGCCGTGGACCACTGGGCGCGGTGCCCGCCCTCGCCGGCGGCGTTGGCGTACATGGCGAAGAAGGACCACGCGTTCCACAGCGGGATCATCACCTGCCGCACGCCGTCGCGGATGCCCTGCTCGGTCACCACGAGGTTGCCGCCGCGCAGGATGGGGCTGCTCATGAGGAACCAGCGCATCGCGTCGGCGCCGTCGCGGTCGAACACCTCGGAGACGTCCGGGTAGTTGCGCAGCGACTTGCTCATCTTCTGGCCGTCGCTGCCCAGCACGATGCCGTGGCAGATGACATTGCTGAACGCCGGGCGGTCGAAGAGCGCGGTGGCCAGCACGTGCATCGTGTAGAACCAGCCGCGGGTCTGGCCGATGTACTCCACGATGAAGTCGGCCGGGAAGTGGTGCTCGAACCACTCGGCGTTCTCGAAGGGCACGTGGTTCTGGGCGTAGGACATCGAGCCCGAGTCGAACCAGACGTCCAGCACGTCCTCCACGCGGCGCATGGTGGAGCCGGTGTGCTCCCCCGGCGCGGCGCCGGCGTTGCGCGGGTCGTCCGGGTTGGGGCGGGTCAGGTGGTCCACCCACGGGCGGTGCAGGTCCACCTCGCCGGCGGCGTTGCGCGGCAGCTCGCCGAAGTCGGCCTCGATGTCGGCCAGCGAGCCGTACACGTCGGTGCGGGGGTACTCGGGGTCGTCGCTCACCCACACCGGCACCGGGGAGCCCCAGTAGCGGTTTCGGGTGATGGACCAGTCGCGGGCGCCCTCGAGCCACTTGCCGAACTGGCCGTGCTTGACGTTCTCCGGCACCCAGGTGATCTGCTCGTTGTTCTCGAGCATCCGGTCCTTGACGTCGGTGACCTTCACGAACCAGGACTCGACGCCCTTGTACATCAGGGGCGTGCGGCAGCGCCAGCAGTGCGGGTAGGAGTGGTCGTAGGTCTCGTGGCGCAGCAGCACGGTGCCCGGGCTCACCGACCCGGTGTCCTGCCCGGCCTGGCCGCCGACCGCCCGGGTGGCGGCCTTGAGGTGGGCGATGATCGGCGCGTTGGCGTCGAACACCTGCAGGCCCGCGTACTCGCCGACCGGGGCGGTGAAGGTGCCGTCGGCGGCCACCGGCATCACCGGCTCGATGCCCTCGCGGTCGGTGACCACCTTGTCGTCCTCACCGAAGGCGCCGGCCGAGTGCACCAGACCCGTACCGTCGGTGGTCGTCACGAAGTCGGCCTCCACCACGCGGTGGGCGTTCTCCTGGCCGCGGTAGTAGCTGAACGGCGGCTCGTAGGAGCGGCCCAGCAGGTCGGCACCCTTGAGGCGCTCCACCACGCGCGAGGCGGGATCCTCGCCGAGCTCGCGCGCGTACGCCTCGAGGCGCGCCTCGGCCACCACGTAGCGCTGGGAGGCGCCGGTCGGGTCGGTGGCGGGGTCGGACTCCACCACCACGTAGTCGATGTCGGGCCCCACCATCACCGCGAGGTTGCTGGGCAGGGTCCACGGGGTGGTCGTCCACACCAGCGCGGTCTCGCCGGTCTCCAGGCGCACGCCGACGGTGACGGCCGGGTCCTGGCGCATCTGGTAGACGTCGTCGTCCATGCGCAGCTCGTGGGCGCTCAGCGGGGTCTGGTCGCGCCAGCAGTAGGGCAGCACGCGGAAGTCCTGGTAGGCCAGCCCCTTCTCGTGGAGCTGCTTGAACGCCCAGATGACGCTCTCCATGTACTCCACGTTGAGGGTCTTGTAGTCGTTCTCGAAGTCGACCCAGCGGCCCATGCGGTGCACGTACGCCTGCCACTCGTCGGTGTACTTCAGCACCGAGGCACGGCACGCGTCGTTGAAGGAGTCGATGCCCTTCTGGAGGATCTCCTCCTTGGTGGTGATGCCCAGCTGGCGCATGGCCTCGAGCTCGGCCGGCAGGCCGTGGGTGTCCCAGCCGAAGCGGCGCTCCACGCGCTGGCCTCGCATGGTGCGGTAGCGCGGCACCACGTCCTTGACGTAGCCGGTGAGCAGGTGGCCGTAGTGCGGCAGGCCGTTGGCGAAGGGCGGCCCGTCGAAGAAGACGTACTCGTTCTCACCGTTGGTCCCTGCGGGGCGGTTCTCCACGCTCTTGCGGAAGGTGTCGCCGGCCTCCCAGTGGCGCAGCACGCCCTGCTCGATCTCCGGGAAGGACGGCGCGGTCACGCCGCTGCCGGGGGCACCGGGGGTGCCGGTGCGCACGATGGGGTACACGCCCGGGCCGGCGGGCGGGGTCTGCTCAGCGGGGGTGGTCTCGGGTGCGGTGCTCATCGCGGCTCCTCGTCTCGTGCCGCACGACCTGGTCGTGCTGCTCGTGCTGCCGAGGACGACACCCACCGACGGCGGGTCCCGCGGTACCACCTCTCTTGCCCGGCCTCCCGTCCGCACCCGGGGGGCGGACGACGGGGACGGGCCCCTTCGTGACGGCTGTCTCGGGCCTACCCGTCCGGGTCTAGTGAGCCCACCTGTGGCCGCCCGTGGGGCGCCCGGTGGGTGGGCCGTTCTTCCGGAAGGCTCCCCGGTGATGGCCGGATCGCTGCCTCTGATACCAGCCTACCGGGTCCCCGGGCCACCAGGGAGCCGACCGCCACCAGCGGGTGCGACAATGCCGCGCATGACCGACTCCTCTGCCGCCCGTCCCGCCCAGCTGCCCGACAAGCCGTCCGTCGACGGCCTCGAGGACCGCTGGACCGCGGTATGGCAGGAGCAGGACACCTACGCGTTCGACCGCGAGCGTGCCGCCTCGCTGCCCCGCGACCAGCGCTTCACCATCGACACCCCGCCGCCCACCGCGTCGGGCTCGCTCCACGTGGGCCACGTCTTCGGCTACACGCAGGCCGACTGCATGGCGCGCTACCACCGCATGACGGGCAAGGAGGTCTTCTACCCCATCGGGTGGGACGACAACGGCCTGCCCACCGAGCGCCGCGTGCAGAACTACTACGGCGTGCGCGGCGACATCAACCAGCCGTACGTGGAGGGCTACGAGCCCCCGCAGCGCGGTGGTGAGGGCAAGTCCGTGAAGGCCGCCGACCAGCAGCCCATCAGCCGCCCCAACTTCATCGAGCTGTGCCACGAACTGACCGTGGAGGACGAGAAGGCCTTCGAGGCGCTCTTCCGCCGCCTGGGCCTCTCGCTGGACT
Organism: Kytococcus schroeteri; assembly: GCF_042433515.1. Taxonomy (NCBI): domain Bacteria; kingdom Bacillati; phylum Actinomycetota; class Actinomycetes; order Micrococcales; family Kytococcaceae; genus Kytococcus; species Kytococcus schroeteri. Next base: position 280,850 of record NZ_JBHLVH010000004.1, read on the forward strand.
GGAACTTCCAGTACCGCACCATCGACGACAACGCCCGCGCCACCAGCCAGCAGGCCTTCCTGCGCAACCTGGAGCGTGGCGAGGCCTACTCCGCCGAGGCCCCCGGGCTGTGGGACGTCACCTTCCAGACCGCCGTGGCCCAGGCCGAGCTGGAGGCTCGCGACTACCCGGGCGCCTACCACCGGCTGGCCTTCCACGGCCCCGAGGGTGACGTGGAGATCGAGACCACCCGCCCCGAGCTGCTGCCGGCCTGCGTGGCCCTCATCGCCCACCCGGACGACGAGCGCTACCAGCACCTGTTCGGCACCACCGTGCGCACCCCGCTGTACGACGTCGAGGTGCCGGTGGTGGCCCACACCGCCGCCGAGATGGACAAGGGCGCCGGCATCGCCATGTGCTGCACGTTCGGTGACCTCACCGACGTCACCTGGTGGCGCGAGCTGCAGCTGCCGACCCGGTCGGTGATCACCCGCAACGGACGCCTGGTCGGTGAGACGCCCGAGTGGCTCGCCGACTCCCCGGCGGCCGACTTCTACGCCTCCTCGGTGGCCACCAAGACGGTGCACACCGCCCGCGAGAACACGGTCGAGGCCCTGCGCGCCTCCGGGGAGCTCATCGGGGAGCCGCAGAAGACCCAGCGCAAGGCGAACTTCTTCGAGAAGGGCGACAAGCCGCTGGAGATCGTCACCTCGCGCCAGTGGTACATCCGCAACGGCGGGCGCGACGCGGACCTCAACGCCGCCCTCATTGCCCGCGGGCAGGAGGTGGACTTCCACCCGGCCTACATGGAGCGCCGTCACGCCAACTGGATCGAGGGCCTCAACGGCGACTGGCTGGTGAGCCGCCAGCGCTTCTTCGGCGTGCCCTTCCCCATCTGGTACCCGCTGGACGCCGACGGCGAGCCGGACCACGAGCACCCCATCACCCCCGCCGAGGCCGACCTGCCGGTGGACCCGCAGTCCGACACCGCGCCGGGTTACGACGAGTCGCAGCGCGACCAGCCGGGCGGCTTCACCGCCGACCCGGACGTGCTGGACACCTGGGCCACCAGCTCGCTCAGCCCGCAGATCATCGGCGGCTGGCGCAACGACCCCGAGCTGTTCGACCTGGTGTTCCCGATGGACGTGCGCCCGCAGGGCCACGACATCATCCGCACGTGGCTGTTCAGCACCATCGTGCGCGCCCACCACGAGCACGGCTCGGTGCCGTGGCACAACGCCACCCTCAACGGCTGGATCCTGGACCCGGACCGCAAGAAGATGTCCAAGTCCAAGGGCAACGTGGTCACCCCGGTGGACCTGCTCGAGCAGCACGGGTCCGATGCGGTCCGCTACTGGGCGGCCTCGGCCCGCCAGGGCGTGGACACCGCCTTCGACACCCAGCAGATGAAGGTGGGGCGTCGCCTGGCCATCAAGCTGCTCAACGCCTCGAAGTTCGCCCTGGGCTTCGGTGAGGTGGCCGGTGCGCAGACCGCCGAGCAGCTCCTGGCCGCCGTGACCGAGCCGGTGGACCGCTCCCTGTTGGTGGAGCTGGCCGGCGTGGTGGAGCAGGCCACCGCCGGCTTCGAGGCGTGGGACTACACCAAGGCCCTGGAGGTCACCGAGACCTTCTTCTGGTCGTTCTGCGACGACTACCTGGAGCTCGTGAAGTCGCGCGCCTACGGCGCCGAGGACGGGGCCTCCGCCGCCACCACCTCGGCCCGCGCCGCCCTGCGCGTGGCCCTGGACGTCCAGCTGCGCCTGCTGGCGCCCTTCCTGCCGTTCGCCACCGAGGAGGTCTGGAGCTGGTGGCACGCCGGCAGCGTGCACCGCGCGCCGTGGCCCACCACCGGTGAGCTGGCCGTTCCCGGGGTCCAGGAGGGCGACGCGGCCGTGAAGCCGGCCGCGGCGGCCGTGCTCGCCGGCATCCGCAAGGCCAAGTCCGAGGCCAAGATGGGCATGCGCGCCCAGGTGACCGCCATGACCCTGGCCGGCCCGGCCGACCAGCGCGAGGCCGCGCACCGCGCGTGGGAGGACGTCGTCTCCTCGGGCCACGTGGTGTGCGAGGTCACCGAGACCGACGGCGAGACCCTGGAGGTCCGCGACACCGAGCTCGTGAAGGTGGAGAAGCCGAAGAAGGACTGAGGCCCCTCCCCCACGACGACGGCGGCGGTCACCCCACGGGGTGGCCGCCGCCGTCGTGTGCGGGAGCGAGCTCGGCTCCGGGGGCTCAGACGCGGGGGCCGACCACCACCCACGGCACCGGCCAGCCGCCCACCCGCTGGATGCCGGCGGCCAACTCGTCGACGTCGGCCTCCACCACGGTGCCGGCCGCGGGGTCGTAGAGCGCCCAGCGGCCCGCGGCGTCCTCGGCCACCACCGCGACGTGGCGCGGCATCCAGCGCGTGCCCACGTAGAGCAGCGCCGGCTCGTGGGTGCCGGTGCCCGCCAGGGCTCCGGCGAGCTGCTCGGCCCCGCCGGTGCGCACGGCCCGCAGACCGTAGCGGAGGTGCCCCAGCCCCTCGGTGTGCACCACCTGCCGCAGCTCGGCCAGTGCGCCCCACGGCGGGGTCCCCAGCGCCATCGGCCACGGGAAGCGCAGCGCACGGGCCTCCCACGGGTTGTTGGTGCGCCCGAAGGTGGCGAACTCGGTGGTGCGGAAGTCCTGGCCCTCCACCAGGTCGTCGGCGGACGGCAGGGGCATGCGCTCCAGCAGGCGGCGCGCGACCACAAGGCTGGCCGCCCCGCAGGTGACGGGGCTGGACTGGCGCGGCAGCCGCATCCCCACCGCCAGGGTGTCGGGCTGGAGGGCGGCACGGGGGCTCGTGGGGGTGCTGTCGGCGGGCTGGGCGGTCACGTCGGTCTCCTCGCTGTCAGCAGGTCCTCGCCCACCCGGTGCGGGTCAGGCGCTCTTGCGCTTGGGTCGCTTGGCGCGCTTCTCGTCGCGGCGCACGATGGTCGGGTTCACGTTGTCGGCCACCACGTCGGCGGTCACCACGACGCGCTCGATGCCGTCGTCGCTCGGCACGTCGAACATCACCGGCTGCAGCACCTCCTCCATGATGGCGCGCAGTCCGCGGGCGCCGGTGCGGCGCAGCATCGCCTGCTCGGCCACCGCGCGGACGGCGTCGTCGGTGAACTCCAGCTCCACCCCGTCGAGGCGGAAGAGGTGCTGGTACTGCTTGACCAGTGCGTTGCGCGGCCCGGTGAGGATGTCGACCAGGGCGTCGGCGTCGAGCGGGTTGACCGCGGCCACCACCGGCACGCGGCCGATGAACTCGGGGATGAGCCCGAACTTCACGAGGTCCTCGGGGCGCACGTTGCGCAGGAACTCCCCCTCGGTGCGGCGCGCCGAGAGGGTGGCCCCGAAGCCCAGGCCGCCCTTGCCCTCACGCTCGGCGACGATCTCGTCGAGCCCGGCGAAGGCCCCGCCCACCACGAACAGGATGTTGCGGGTGTCGATCTGCACGAACTCCTGGTGCGGGTGCTTGCGGCCGCCCTGCGGGGGCACCGAGGCCACCGTTCCCTCCAGGATCTTCAGGAGCGCCTGCTGCACACCCTCGCCGGAGACGTCGCGGGTGATCGACGGGTTCTCGCTCTTGCGCGTGATCTTGTCGATCTCGTCGATGTAGATGATGCCGGTCTCGGCCTTGGACACGTCCCCGTCCGCGGCCTGGATGAGCTTCACGAGGATGTTCTCGACGTCCTCCCCCACGTAGCCCGCCTCGGTGAGCGCGGTCGCGTCGGCGATGGCGAAGGGCACCTGCAGGAGCTTGGCGAGGGTCTGCGCCAGGTAGGTCTTGCCGGTGCCGGTCGGCCCGATCATGAGGATGTTGCTCTTGGCGACCTCGGGGGCGTCGGGGTCGTCGGAGGAGCCCTGTGCGTCGATGCGCTTGTAGTGGTTGTACACGGCCACCGCGAGGGCCCGCTTGGCCTCGTCCTGCCCCACCACGTAGGACTCCAGGAAGGCGTGGATCTCGCGCGGGGTGGGCACCTTCTCGAGGCGCTCCACGGAGGCGGCCGGGAACTCCTCGTCGATGATCTCGTTGCAGAGCTCGATGCACTCGTCGCAGATGTAGACGTTGGGCCCGGCGATGAGCTTGCGGACCTGCTTCTGGCTCTTGCCACAGAAGGAGCAGGTGAGGAAGTCCCCGCTCCCCGCAGTGCGCGCCATTGACCTCTCCCGTCCGTCCGGTGGTGACTGCGCTCCACGCTACCCCCGGCCTCCGACGACCTCGGGGCAGGGGCCACGATGCGCCGCAGGGGACCGCCACCTGCACGGTGGCGGCCCCCTGCGGGGTGCGGCGGGAGGGTACTCAGCCCTCCAGGGCGGCCTTGCGGCTCGGGAGCACCGCGTCGACGAGGCCGTACTCCTTGGCCTCCTGCGCGGAGAGGATCTTGTCGCGCTCGATGTCGTTGCGGACCTTCTCCGGGGTCTGACCCGAGTGCTTGGCCCAGGTGTCCTCCAGCCAGGTGCGCATGCGCAGCACCTCGTTGGCGGTGATCTCCAGGTCGGAGGCCATGCCGCCGGTGCCCTCCATGGCGGGCTGGTGGATGAGGATGCGCGAGTTGGGCAGGGCGAAGCGCTTGCCCGGCGCACCGGCCGCCAGCAGCACGGCGCCGGCCGAGGCGGCCTGGCCGAGCACGAAGGTCTGCACGTCCGGGCGGATGAACTGCATCGTGTCGTAGATGGCCGTCATCGCGGTGAACGAGCCGCCCGGGGAGTTGATGTACATCAGCACGTCGCGGTCCGGGTCCTGGGACTCCAGCACCAGCAGCTGGGCGATGATGTCGTCCGCCGAGGCGTCGTCGATCTGCACGCCGCAGAAGATGATGCGGTCCTCGAACAGCTTGGTGTACGGGTCCTGACGCTTGCTGCCGTAGGCGGTGCGCTCCTCGAACTGCGGGAGCACGTAGCGGGAGCTGGGGCCGGGCACGTGCAGACGTCCCTGGGCGCTGGCGTGGGTCATGTTTCCTCCGTGCATCATCGGCGTGTGGGCGGGAACCTGCGGGTGGTGGGTCACTTGCCCTCCTGGCCGGTCTCACCGGCGTGGGCCCGGTCCTCGTCGGCCACGTCGCCCTTCTTCACGTCCTGGGTGTCGGTGGAGGTCTGGAAGACGTGGTCCACGAAGCCGTACTCCTTTGCCTCCTGCGCGGTGAACCAGCGGTCACGGTCGGAGTCCTTGGTGATCTGCTCCGTGCTCTGGCCGGTGTGCTCGGCGATGAGCTCGGCCATCTGGCGCTTGATGTGCAGCAGCTGCTCGGCCTGGATCTTGATGTCCGAGGCCGTACCGCCGACGCCGCCGGAGGGCTGGTGCATCATGACGCGGCTGTGCGGGGTGGCGTAGCGCTTGCCGGGGGTGCCGGCCGAGAGCAGGAACTGACCCATCGAGGCCGCCAGGCCCATGGCCACGGTCGCCACGTCGTTGGGGATCCAGTTCATGGTGTCGAAGATCGCCATGCCGGCGGTCACCGAGCCGCCCGGGGAGTTGATGTACAGCCAGATGTCGGCGTTGGGGTCCTCGGCCGAGAGCAGCAGCAGCTGGGCGCAGATGGCGTTCGCGTTGTCGTCACGCACGTCCGAGCCGAGGAAGACGATGCGCTCCTTCAGCAGGCGGTTGTAGATCTGGTCGTCCAGACCCGCCAGTCGCGCGCCCTCACTGGCCACGGCGGGGGTCGATGCGGTGTGCTCGCTCACGGGCGTCTCTCCTTCGTCGGACGGTTCCTGGTGTGGATCCCTCGAGGGACGCTAACGCCGAGCCGTCCCGCTTTCGTCCCGGCCGGCGGCCCTGTTCGCCCTCAGCGCACGCACCTGCCACCCCGGACACGCGGACGGGGCCGCTGCGCGCTCGCGCAACGGCCCCGTCCTGCGGGTGACCCGGGGGTCACTTCTCCTCGGAGGTCTCCTCCGCGGGCGCCTCGTCGGCCTTCTCGGCAGCCTTCTTGGCCGGAGCCTTGCGGGTCGTGGTCGCCTTCTTGGCCGGGGCCTTCTTGGCAGCCGGCTTCTCGGCGGCCTCCTCACCCTCGGCAGCGTCGTCGCCCTTCTCGGCAGCCTTCGCCGGAGCCTTCTTGGCCGAAGCCTTGCGGGTCGTGGTCGCCTTCTTGGCCGGAGTCTTCTTGGCAGCCGGCTTCTCGGCGGCCTCCTCACCCTCGGTCGCCTCGTCACCCTCACCCTCGGTCGCCTCGTCACCCTCGCCCTCGGCGTCGTCCTCGAGCGCACCCAGGTCCACGGACTTGCCGTTGGTGTCCACGATCTCGGCGGTCTCCAGGACGGCGGCCAGGGCCTTGCGGCGGCGCACCTCCTCGACGACGGCGCCGATCTGACCTTGCTGGTCGAGCATGCCGATGAACTGGTTGGGGTCCATGCCGGAGGACTGCGCGGACATCATGAGGTACTCGAGCAGCTCGTTCTGCTCGACCTCCACCTCGTCGCGCTCCACCAGGGCGTCCATGAGGAACTGCGCACGCAGGGCGTCCTCGGTGGACTTGGTGACCTCGGCGCGGTGGTCGGCGTCGTCCTGACGACCCTCACCCTCGAGGTGGGAGTTCACCTCAGCCTCCACGATGGCGGCCGGCACCGGGATCTCGAGCTGGCCCAGGAGCTGCTCGAGGATCTTGTCGCGGGCCTCGATGCCCTGCTGGAAGGTGGCGTTGCGCTCTGCCTGCTTGCACAGGTCGGCCTTCAGCTCCTCGACGGTGTCGAACGGGGACGCCAGCTGGGCGAACTCGTCGTCGACCTCGGGCAGCTCGCGCTCCTTGACCGACTGCACGGTGACGGTCACCTGGGAGTCCTCGCCCTGACGGTCGCCGCCGGCCAGCGGGGCGGTGAAGGTCTTGGACTCGCCGGCGGACATGCCCACGAGGGCCTCGTCGAGGCCGTCGATCATGGTGCCCTGACCGACCTGGTAGGAGACGCCCTCCACGGAGTCGATCTCGTCGCCGTCGATCTCGGCACGCAGGTCCATGGAGACGTGGTCGTCGGTGGCCACGGCGCGGTCCACCCCCTTGAGGGTGCCGAAGCGCTCGCGCAGGTCGTCCATGCGCTTCTGCACGTCCTCCTCGGACACCTCGGCCGCGGCGACCTCCACCCTCATGCCGGCGGTGTCCGGCAGCTCGATGGCGGGACGCACGTCGACCTCGACGGTGAACTTCAGCGGGTCGCCGTCGGCCACGGGCACGTCGGTGAGCTCGAGCTGCGGCTCGCCGATGGGCTGCAGGTCGTTCTCGGTGATGGCGCGGGCGTACAGCTCGGGGAGCTGAGCGTTGACGGCCTCCTGCACCACGGCGCCACGGCCGAAGCGCTGGTCGATGATGCGAGCCGGGACCTTGCCCTTGCGGAAGCCGGGGATCTGGACCTGGCCGGCGATGGTCTTGTACGCCTCGTCGAGGGCGGGCTTGAGCTCCTCGTGGGGAACCTCCACCGCCACCTTCACGCGGGTCGGGTCCAGGTTCTCGACAGCACTCTTCACGTCACTCGTCTCCGTTGGTTCAGGGGGATGGGGCCGGCTGCGGCCCCGTCGTCCAGCGACCACGCCGTGTCGCCACGCGATCGCAATGGGGATCAATGCTAGACGGTCGGGGTAGCCGGATTCGAACCGGCGGCCTTCCGCTCCCAAAGCGGACGCGCTACCAAGCTGCGCCATACCCCGTGCTCGGCGCACGACCGCGGCGCCGACAGGGTAGGGTATCCCGGTGCATCGGCCTGCGGTGCATGCCACCGGCAGCAGACCGCCACGCGGCTGCACGCGGCGGCAAGCAGGTCACCACGCGTGCGGGCGTAGCTCAATGGTAGAGCCCCAGTCTTCCAAACTGGTTGTGCGGGTTCGATTCCCGTCGCCCGCTCCACGTCGTACGAGAGCCCCGCGGACACCCCCGCGGGGCTCTCGTCGTCCCCCTTTTCCTTGCGCCCCTCACGCCGGGCTGACAGGGTGGGTGCGGGCGACCCACCCGGGTCGCGCACCGCAGTCACCCGACGAACGGAGAACACCATGGGCATCATGGACAACGCCAAGGACCTGGCAGGCAAGGGCTACGACGCGCAGCGCGAGAAGGTGGATGGCGCCATCGACGCCGCCGGTGACCGCGTCGACGACGCGACCGGCAACAAGTTCGGTGACCAGATCGCCTCCGGTGGCGACAAGGTGGGCGAGCACCTGGACGGCCTGAGCGGCGACGAGCAGCAGGCCTGAGCCCCTCCCCCGGCCGTGCCGGGGAGACGACGAGGCCCCCACCAGGTGGTGGGGGCCTCGTCGTGCGCTACGGCCGGTCGTCCTGGTCAGGCCGGCAGGGTGCCGTCCTTCTCGTAGGCCTCCACCATCGCCACCCGACGGGCGTGACGCTCCTCGCCGGTGAACTCCGTGGTGACGAAGGCCTCCACGATCGCCTCGGCGGTGGCGGTGTCCAGGAAGCGCGCCCCCAGGCTCAGGATGCGGGCGTCGTTGTGCTGGCGGGCCAGGACGGCCAGCTCCGGGCTCCAGGCCAGCGCCGCGCGCACGCCGGCCACCTTGTTGGCCGCGATCTGCTCCCCGTTGCCCGAGCCGCCCAGCACGATGCCGAGCGAGGCCGGGTCCTCGGCCACGGCCCGCGCGGCGGGCAGGACGAACACCGGGTAGTCGTCCACGGCGTCGTACTCGGCCGGGCCGTGGTCCACGACCTCGTGGCCGGCGTCGGTGAGCCACTGCACGAGGTGGCGCTGCAGGTCGTAGGCGGCGTGGTCGCCACCGAGGTGGATCTTCATGGGTCTCCTGTCAGAGGTACGTGCGTCGGGTGCTCGGCGCGGCGTCGCTCAACCGAACTGGGGGCCGACGTCGCGGGAGCGCTTGAGCTCGAAGAAGCCGGGCACCGAGGCGGCCTGCACCACGCCGTCCCACAGTTGGAGCGCGGCCTCGCCGGTGGGGGCCGGGGTGACCACCGGGCCGAAAAAGGCGGTGTCGCCGATCCGGATCACCGGAGTGCCCACGTCGTCGCCCACGAGGTCGACGGCACGCTGCTGGCGCGTCCGCAGGTCCGCGGTCACCTCGTCCTCGGGGTTGTTGCCCACGCCACCGGGGTAGGCCACCTGGGCCAGCTCGGCGGGCAGGCCCACCTCGGCCAGCGCCTCGGCGATGAGGGCCTCGGCCTCGGTCCGGTCGCCGGGCTTGCGGCCACCCGGGTGCAGGCGGGTGCCGAGGGCGTCGTAGAGGGGCTTGGCCACCTCCTGGCCGTGGGCGGCCACGGCGGCCGACACCACACGGGCCGGACCCCACGCGAGCTGCATGCTCTCGGCGTACTCCGCGGGGAGGTCGCGCCCGTCGTTGAGCACGGCCAGCGACATGAGGGACCAGGTGACCTCGAGGTCACGGGCCTCGGCCACCTCCATGAGCCAGCGGCTGGTCATCCAGGCCCAGGGGCAGGTGGGGTCGAAGAACATCTCGACCTGCGTGCGCTGCGTCGTCTGCGATGCGTCGGTCATGCCTCCGAGTCTGCCACCGTCACCCGCCCCGCCGACGACACCACCGCCCGCCCACGGGCCCCGCCGCGGCCTCGTGATCTGCACCATCTGCGTGGCACACTGCCGCTGTCCACCGGCCCCCACCCCCTGGAGTACCCCGTGCCCGGCAAGAACCTCACCCGCGACGAGGCAATGGAGCGCTCGCAGCTCATCGCGACGCACAGCTACGAGGTGACCACGGACGTCACGACCGGTCCGTCCACCTTCGCCACGCGCTCGGTGGTGCGGTTCACGGCGCTGGGGGCCGGCGACACCTTCATCGACTTCATCGGCGACCGGGTCACCCGCGCGACGCTCGACGGCGCCGCGCTGGACACCTCCCGTTTCGACGGCGCCCGCCTGCCGGTGCCCGGCCTCACCGAGGGCGAGCACGAGCTGGTGGTGGAGGGCGTGGGCCGCTACATGAACACCGGCGAGGGCCTGCACCGCTTCGTGGACCCGGCCGACGGCGAGGTGTACCTGTACACCCAGTTCGAGGTGGCCGACTGCCGCCGCATGTTCCCGGTGTTCGAGCAGCCGGACCTCAAGGCCACCTTCCAGTTCACCATCACCGCCCCGGCGCACTGGCAGGTGCTGAGCAACGAGGCCACCCCGCAGGGCGTGCCCGCCGGCACAGGCACCCTCGACGGCGAGAACCCGGTGGAGCGCGCCACCTTCACCTTCGAGCCCACTCCCCCGATCTCCTGCTACATCACCGCCGTGGTGGCCGGGCCGTACGTGCGCTTCGAGGACTCGGTGGAGACCCGCAACGGCACCGTGCCGCTGGGCGTGCTGGCCCGCAGGAGCCTCGAGCAGCACCTGGACGCCGACAACGTCTTCGCCATCACCAAGGCCGGCTTCGCGTTCTTCGAGGAGTACTTCGACCAGCCGTACCCCTTCCGCACGTACGACCAGGTCTTCACGCCGGAGTACAACATGGGGGCGATGGAGAACGCGGGCTGCGTGACCTTCGCCGAGATCTACGTCTTCCGCTCCGCCGTGCCCGACACCCTCGTGGAGCGCCGGGCCCTCACCATCCTCCACGAGCTGGCCCACATGTGGTTCGGCAACCTGGTGACCATGAAGTGGTGGAACGACCTGTGGCTCAACGAGTCCTTCGCCGAGTGGGCGTCCACCACCTGCCAGACCGAGGCCACGCAGTGGGACACCGCGTGGACCACCTTCGCCATCAGCGAGAAGACCTGGGCGTACCACCAGGACCAGCTCTCCTCCACGCACCCGATCGTGGCCGAGATCCGCGACCTCGCGGACGTGGAGGTGAACTTCGACGGCATCACCTACGCCAAGGGCGCCAGTGTGCTCAAGCAGCTGGTGGCCTACGTGGGCGAGGACGCCTTCCGCGACGGGCTGCGCGCCTACTTCGCCGAGCACAAGTGGGGCAACACCACCCTGGCCGACCTCACCCGCCACCTCGAGGCGACCTCCGGCCGCGACCTCGGCCCGTGGGTGGCCGCCTGGCTGGAGACGGCGGGGGTCAACACCCTCTCCCCCGTCCTCGAGGTGGACGACGCCGGCACCGTGACCGCCGCGGCCATCGAGCAGAAGGCCACCGCCGAGCTGCCCACCCTGCGCCCGCACCGCATCGCCGTGGGCGCCTACGACCTGGTGGACGGCTCCCTGCAGCGCACTGACCGCTGGGAGCTGGACGTCACCGGCGAGCGCACCGAGCTGCCGCAGCTGGTGGGCCGCGCCCGCCCTGACCTGCTGCTGCTCAACGACGACGACCTGGGCTACTGCAAGGTGCGCCTGGACGCCCACAGCCTGGCGACGGCCACCGAGCACGTGGCGGCCTTCACCGACTCGCTGCCCCGCGCCGTGGTGCTGGGGGCCGCGTGGGACATGACCCGCGACGCGCAGATGTCGGCGCGCGACTTCATCGAGCTGGGGCTCCGCGCCCTGCCCGGGGAGACCGACTCCACGCTGGTGCGCATCCTGCTCTCGCAGCTGGAGGCCGCCGCCGGCCGCTACGTGGCGCCGCAGCACCGCGAGGCCACCGCCCAGCGCCTGGCCGACGAGCTGGGCCGCCTGGTGGAGCAGGCCGCCCCGGGCTCGGACCTGCAACTGCAGCTGGCCACCGCATGGGCCGCCGCCGTGCGCGGGGAGGCCGGCGTGGCCCGCCTGCGCGCGCTGGTGGACGGCACCACCGAGCTGCCGGGCCTGACCGTGGACACCGACATGCGCTGGGCGCTGGTGACCGGCCTGGCCAAGAACGGTGTGCTGGACGAGGACGAGCTGGCCGCCGAGGGGGCGCGCGACCGCACCGCCTCGGGTGCCGAGCGCCTGGCCCGCGCCCGCGCCGCCCGCCCCGACGCGGCCTCCAAGCAGGCGGCCTGGGACAGCGTGTGGCGCGACACCCGCCTGCCCAACGCCGAGGTGGTGGCCACCGCCGCCGGCTGGCAGCGCGCCCGGACGCCGGAGGACCTGCGGCCCTTCGTGGAGCCCTACTTCGAGGCCGTGGCGGACATGTGGGACGAGCGCACCCACGCCATCGCCGAGGCGGTGGCCGGCGGCTTCTACCCGCACCCGCTGGTGCACCAGGACCTCGTGGACGCCGCGCAGGCGTGGCTCGACGGCCACCCGGACGCCTCGGCCGCGCTCCGCCGCGTCATCGCCGAGAACCGCGACGGCACCGTCCGCGCGCTGGCCGCCCAGGCCTTCGACGCGCGTTCGTGACCGCCGGCACCACCGCCCCCGGGTGGGAGGACATCACCCGGGTGGTCGGCGCCTGGCTCGCCACCCACGGCCTGGCCGTGGTGCTCATCGTCGTCGTCGCCCTCCTGCTGCGGAGCGTCGCCCGGCGCCTCATCGGGCGCCTCACCTCGTGGATGACCGACCGCTCCCGCCAGGGGAGGCCCGACGGTCACGCCGCGGACCTGCGCCGGCGCCAGCGGGTGCTCACCCTCACCAGCCTGCTGCGCAGCGCCTCGTCGGTGGTCATCTGGACGGTCGCGGCGCTCATGGTGTGCGACCAGCTCGGTCTGCCGCTGGGTCCGCTGCTGGCGAGCGCCGGCATCGGCGGCCTGGCCATCGGCTTCGGCGCGCAGTCGCTGGTCAAGGACGTCATCAGCGGCGTGATGCTCATGGTGGAGGACCAGTTCGGCGTCGGTGACTGGGTGGACCTCGGCGAGGCCTCCGGCGAGGTGGAGGAGGTGACCCTGCGCGTCACCCGGCTGCGGTCGGCCGACGGCGTGGTCTGGTACATCCGCAACGGCGAGATCCTGCGCGTGGGCAACACCACCCAGGGCAGCCCGGTGGCCACCATCGACGTGCAGGTGGGTGCCCGTGCGGACTCCCGGCAGGTGATGGACGTGCTCACCACCGCCATGGAGGAGCTCGCCGCCTCCGAGGCCGGGCAGGCCACCCTGTTGCGCGCCCCCACCGTGGCCGGCATCCAGGAGGTGAGCAACGGCGCCATGACCGTGCGCGTCTTCGCCGACTGCGTGGCCGGGCAGCAGTACGCCGCTGCCCGTGACGTGCGGGCCGCGGCCAAGGTGGCGCTGGACACCGCGGGGGTGCCCGGGCCGCCGGTGCGAGACTGGGGCCATGAGCAGCGCTGAGCAGACCGGGCAGCCCACGATCTACGAGATGGTGGGCGGCCACGAGGCCTTCGTGCGGCTCACCGCCCTGTTCTACGAGGGCGTGGCGGGCGACCCGCCGCTGCGCGACATGTACCCCGAGGAGGACCTCGGCCCGGCCGAGGAGCGCCTGCGCCTCTTCCTGGAACAGTTCTTCGGCGGCCCCACCACCTACTCCGAGACCCGCGGCCACCCCCGGCTGCGGGCCCGTCACGTGCCCTTCGCGGTGACGCCGGACATGCGCGACCGCTGGCTGCGCCACATGGGGGCGGCCATGGACGCGATGGGCTTCCCCGCCGAGGCCGACGAGATGATGCGCGCCTACTTCGAGCGGGCCGCGCACTTCATGGTGAACACCCCCGACGAGGGCGATGCCCCGCTGCACGAGAGCGCCCCGCCGGTGCACCCCGCGCCGCGTCGGCCGCGGCTGACGATCACCCGCGTGGAGGATTGAGCCCGGGCACTCGCTCGGGCCCGGGCCCGGCCCGCTCAGCGGGCCAGCACGTGCCCGGTGGGCGTCGCCAGGCGCCACCAGGGGCCGCTGCGCAGCACCACGGCCTCGTCGGCCCCGGTGAGGAATCCCAGCGCATCGGCGCCCAGCGCCAGGCCCTGCGGCCACCCGGCGCCCACCGAGCGCGACCAGACGCGGCGGCGGAGGTCGGCCACCGCCGCGGCCCCCGACCCCGCCGGCGCCCCGGCGGACACCTCCTGCACCCCGGTGCGCGTGAGCTCGGCGAGGTCCGCGGTGTCCACGCGCACCACGGGCTCCCAGCCCGTCATCGGCGGGGAGGCCGCGGCCCACGGGGCGGCCACCTCGCTCGGCGGCACGGGCAGCGTGGTGGTCGATGCCGAGCGGGCGGCCAGGCGATCGGTCACCGCAGCCAGCGGCACCACCACGTCCACGTCCACCGGGCAGGCGGCCGGGACGGCGCGCATGCCCAGCACGGTGCCCTCCTGCAGCAGACCGGCCCCGGGCACCACGCACACCCAGGAGGCCAGCACGCCGTCGCGCAGCTGCAGCCGCATGGCGCCGGCGGCGTCCAGGTGCTTGGCGCGGGCGGTGAACGAGGCGAGGTCCGCCAGGTCGTCGGCGGCCAGGGTGAGCACCGGCTGCCCCCCGCCGGTCGTGGTGCCCGGCGTCGTGCCCGGCGCGCCGCCCGTCATCGGCGGAAGGCCACGGGCTCGGCCACGAAGCGTTCCAGCACCTCGCGCTCGGTGGCGGTGAGGCGGCGCGGGCGGGCGGCCTCGAAGTCGTAGGTGACGATGGCGGTGCTCGCCCGCAGCGCCACCGTCAGGTCGGCGTCCGTGGGCACCGGGGCGTCGAGCGACACGGGCACCTCCCCGCCGGCCAGCGGGTGCTCGCTCAGCTCGTACTCCACCGAGAAGCTGCCGCCGGACAGGCTGCCGATCCACATGTCCACCACCACCGGGGCGTACCGGAACTCCACCGGCCGCAGGTACTCCACCTTGTGCGAGGCCACGAGCAGCCCCGTGGACAGCGGGCTGGAGCCCTCGAACCACTCGTGCATGCCCTGCACGCGGGCGTCCTCCAGCAGCTGCAGGAAGGTCACGTTGTTGACGTGCCCGTAGGCGTCCATGTCCGACCAGCGCAGCGGCACGTTGAGGCGGTAGGGGCGCGGGCCGGCGGTGGTGGAGGCGTGCGTGGTGAGGTTGCCCGCGGTGGGGCGTCCCGGGGCGTTGCTGTGGGTGGTCATGCGCGCCATCGTTCCACCCGGGCGCGACAGCGCGGCGCCCGGGTGGGGCGGGCGAGGCGTGGTTGAGTGGCCCCGTGACGTCCCAGAACACCCCGCCCCGAGACGAGTCCACCCCCACCACCGGGAGCGAGCCGCCGGCCCCGATGGGGTCGAGCATGGGCCACCGCCAGACCGTGCACCTGCCCGAGGACCCCTTCGCGCAGCTGCTGGAGGTGCTCGACGTGCAGGCCCTGGGGGCCAACACCTTCATCGGCCAGAGCCAGCCGCAGCCCCAGGGGCGCGCGTTCGGCGGGCAGGTGCTGGCGCAGTGCGTCATGGCCGCCGGCCGCACCATGGACGGCCTGGACGAGCGCCGCATCCACTCCCTGCACGCCTACTTCCTGCGCCCGGCCGACTCCACCCGGGAGATCCGCTTCGAGGTGGAGCGCCTCCGCGACGGCCGCTCCTTCTCCGCTCGCCGCGTGGCCGCCTACCAGGACGACCGGGTGGTGCTCTCCATGACCACGTCCTTCCAGGACCCGGCCGACGGCCTGGACCACCAGGAGCCGATGCCGGACGTTCCCGCCCCCGAGGAGCTGCCCTCCATCGCCGAGCTGCTGGCCGGCGTCGACGACCCGCGCGCGGCCTTCCTCACCCGGGGCCGCCCGGTGGACATGCGCTGGGTGGACGGCCCGCTCTACGGCCCGGACTTCGCCCGCGCCGACCACCAGAGCGTGTGGGTGCGCCTCACCGGCGCGCTGCCCACCGATCCGCTGCTCCACGCCGCCGCGAGCGCCTACCTCTCGGACTACACGCTGCTGGAGCCCGTGCTGCGCTGCCACGGCATCCCGTGGACCGACCGCCGCCTGCGCCCGGCCAGCCTCGACCACGTGATGTGGTTCCACCGCCGCCCGCGCCTGGACGGCTGGATGCTGTACACGCAGGCCTCCCCCTCGGCCCAGTCCGGCCGCGGGCTCGGCGTGGGGCGCCTGTTCCACGCCGACGGCACGCTCATGGCCTCGGTGGCCCAGGAGGGCATGGTGCGCATCAAGGAGGACTGAGCCTCAGCCCTCCCCCGGGACCTCCGGGTGGCCTCGCAGCGGCAGCGTCCGCGGCGAGGCCGCCGTGCGTCGGGCCCCCGTCCACGGGTCGGTCCAGGCCAGTTCACGGGCCAGCAGCTGCAGCGGGGTCGTGAAGTCCCCCGTCACCTGCTCGGTCTGCACCGGGTAGAGCGGGTCGCCCACGATGGGCAGGCCCAAGTGCGCCAGTTGGACGCGCAGCTGGTGGGTGCGCCCGGTGCGCGGGTGGAGGCGCAGCGCCGCCCGCCCGGCGGCCTCGTCCACCTCCACGGCCTCGATGCGGGTCTCCGCGTCGGGCGGGCCCGACACCACGGCCACCTGGTGGCTGCCGCGCCGCTTCACCAGGCGGTGGCGCTGCACGCCGAGGGCCCGCTCCACACGTTGCGCGAGACCCAGACCCTCGGTACCCGGCGCCACCGGCCACGGGGGCCGCTCCCCCGCGCCGGCCGCGGCCTCGTCGGAGGGCAGGGACACCACCGCCTCGTAGGTCTTGGCCACCTCACGGCGCTCGAACAGCTGCTGCAGGGGCGCCCGGGCCCCCGGCGTCCGCGCGCACAACAGCACCCCGGAGGTGAGACGGTCCAGCCGGTGCACCGGCACCGCATCGGGGTGGGTCTGCTGCAGCCGGGCCACCACGGTCTGCTGCACGTGCACCCCGCGCGGGATGGTGGCCAGGAAGGGCGGCTTGTCCACGGCCACCCAGTGCTCGTCCTGCTGCAGCACCGGCAGCCCACCGGGCACCTCGGGCTCGACGGGGTGCGGGCGGTACAGCCACGCCACCCGGCGCCGGGGACCGGTGGGGAGGTACGCGGTGGTCTCGTCGGCCACCAGGCCCCGGGAGCCGGGCACACCGTCGTCGACCACCACCTCCCCGGCCGCGATGCCGGCGGCCACGAGCCCCGGCTGCCCTGTCACCTCCGCGAGCGCCTCGGCCACCGTGGCCCACGGACCACCCGGCGGGATGCGGACACGGGCGACGCCCACCCCCTCCCGCGGTGGCAGGGGGGATGGGCGTCGGCGCCGGGAACGGCTCACTCAGTCACGCGTGAGGCGACGGTGGGTCACGCGGTGCGGACGCGCGGCCTCCTCGCCCAGACGGTCGACCTTGTTCTTCTCGTAGGACTCGAAGTTGCCCTCGAACCAGTACCAGTTGGCCGGCTCCTCCTCGGTGCCCTCGTAGGCGAGGATGTGCGTGGCCACGCGGTCCAGGAACCAGCGGTCGTGGCTGATGACCACGGCGCAGCCGGGGAACTCCAGCAGGGCGTTCTCCAACGAGCCCAGGGTCTCGACGTCGAGGTCGTTGGTGGGCTCGTCGAGCAGCAGCAGGTTGCCGCCGGCCTTGAGGGTGAGGGCCAGGTTGAGGCGGTTGCGCTCACCACCGGAGAGCACGCCGGCCTTCTTCTGCTGGTCCGGGCCCTTGAAGCCGAACTGCGAGACGTACGCGCGGCTGGGGATCTCCACCTGGCCGACCTTGATGTGGTCGAGCCCGTCGGAGACGACCTCCCACAGGGTCTTCTCCGGGTCGATGTTCTCGCGGCCCTGGTCGACATAGCTCACCTTGACCGTCTCGCCGACCTTCACGGTGCCGGAGTCCGGCTCCTCGAAGCCCACGATGGTCTTGAACAGCGTGGTCTTGCCCACGCCGTTGGGGCCGATGACGCCCACGATGCCGTTGCGCGGCAGGCTGAAGCTGAGGTCCTTGATGAGGGTGCGGTCCCCGAAGCCCTTGGACAGGTTCTCCACCTCGATGACGGTGGAACCCAGGCGCGGGCCCGGCGGGATCTGGATCTCCTCGAAGTCCAGCGTCCGCATCTTCTCGGCCTCCGCGGCCATCTCCTCGTAGCGGGCCAGACGCGACTTGGACTTGGTCTGGCGGCCCTTGGCGTTGGAGCGCACCCACTCGAGCTCCTCGGCGAGGCGCTTCTTGAGCTTGGCGTCCTTCTTGCCCTGGACGGCCAGGCGCTCCTGCTTCTTCTCCAGGTAGGTGGAGTAGTTGCCCTCGTAGGGGTACAGGCGGCCGCGGTCGACCTCGCAGATCCACTGGGCCACGTTGTCGAGGAAGTAGCGGTCGTGGGTGACGGCCAGGACGGCGCCCTCGTACTCGGCCAGGTGCTGCTCGAGCCACTGCACGCTCTCGGCGTCGAGGTGGTTGGTGGGCTCGTCGAGCAGCAGCAGGTCGGGCTTGCTGAGCAGCAGCTTGCACAGGGCCACGCGGCGGCGCTCACCACCGGAGAGGTGGGTCACCGGCTCGTCGGCCGGCGGGCAGCGCAGGGCGTCCATGGCCTGCTCCAGCTGGGAGTCGAGGTCCCATGCGTCGGCGGCGTCGATCTTCTCCTGGAGCTTGCCCATCTCCTCCATGAGCGCGTCGAAGTCCGCGTCCGGGTCGGCCATCTCGGCGGAGATCTCGTTGTAGCGGTCGAGATCGGCCTTGATCTGGCCCATGCCCTCCTCGACGTTCTGCCGGACCGTCTTGGACTCGTCCAGCGGCGGCTCCTGCAGCAGGATGCCGACGGTGTAGCCGGGGGTCAGCCGGGCCTCGCCGTTGGAGGGCTGGTCGAGCCCGGCCATGATCTTGAGGATGGTCGACTTGCCGGCACCGTTGGGGCCGACGACGCCGATCTTGGCGCCCGGGTAGAAGGACATGGTCACGTCGTCGAGGATGACCTTGTCGCCGACGGCCTTGCGGGCCCTGGACATGGTGTAGATGAACTCCGCCATGGCAGGTGAGTCTAGGCCGTGACGGGCCGAGGACGGACCCCGGTCGGGGCGCCCCCGCGGCCACCCCGACCGGTCCCACCGGCCCGCCCTGCACCGGCCCCTCAGGCTGCGGCCCCCGCGGCGGCGGCCTCACGCTCCCCGGCCTGATCCGCGGTCGGCGCGGCCCCCTCCTGCGGGGCCTCCCCCGGCTCCGGCGGCACGAACACCGGCAGCGAGGCCTCGGGCAGCTCGCTGGTGGCCGTGACGGCCGCCGTGCGCAGCGCCCGCCGCTCCTCCTGGGTGTCCCCGGCCCGCGGCATCGGCGGGCTGGCCACCTTCACGAAGCAGGCCTGACCGCGGGCCAGGTCGTGGCCCACCGCGGTCGCCTCGAGCTCCACGGTGGTGCCCGAGCGCTCGTCGGTACTCCAGTCCTGGATGCGCAGCCGCCCGTGCACGATGACGGGCTGCCCCTTGGCCAGGGAGCGGAACAGGTTGACGGCCTGCTGGCGGAAGGCGCACACCGTCATCCAGTTGGTGGCCACGGTCTCCACCGCGCCGGTGGAACGGTCCACCCGGTTGACGTTCTGGGCCAGGCGGAAGGTGAGGAAGGGCGTACCGCTGCGCCCCTGCCTCAGCACCGGCTGGCTGGCCACGTTGCCGGTCACGGTCAGGTAGGTCTCGCTCATGGTCTCTCCCGGTGTCGGCCAGCCGGGGTGGCTGGCGGTGCGCCCACCGTGGCAAGGGCCCCGCCCCGTGCGTGGCGCACGGCGCGGGGCCCTGTGGACGAGTGGCGTCAGGCCAGGGCCGACCCCAGCAGCTCGCGGGTGCGGCGGTGCCGGTCGAGCACCTCCTGGACCGGGTCGAGCACGCGCTGCTGCGCCACCTCGCCCAGGGCGGTTTCGAGCTCGCGGGAGACCTGCCGGCGCCGTGCCCGCGCCCCGAACCCGGCGAGGAAGCGCGCGAGCAGGCCCAGCAGCAGCCCCAGCGAGAGGCCGCCCCCGAGCAGCCACACGGGCACCGGCAGCCAGCGCCACATCGGCGGGTCCCCCAGCGGGATGTGGAGGAAGCCCTCGCCCAGGCTCAACGCGGCCAGCCAGACCAGGCCCACCACGGCGACCAGGAGGAGCAGCCACTGCAGCACGCCCACCAGCGGCCACCACCAGCTGGAGCGCTGCTGCACCCCGGTGCGGCGCACGGCGGCGTCGAGCTCGTCGGAGAGCCGGTCGGCCGGGGGCACGGCGGCGTCCATCACGGCCTCGGCCCAACGGCGCGGCAGGCCCACCGAGGCGGCGTCGCCCACCTCGCGGCAGGCCAGGTCCACCGCCGAGGTGGCGGTGCGCGAGGCCCGCGGGATGGACGACCGGCCCTGCGCCGGCGTGTAGCCCGCCGCACCCGGGGTCCCCTCGCCGAGGCGCAGGCGCTTCAGCGGGTCCGGCGTGAGGTGGCGCACCCAGCGGGTCACCGGCCACCCGGTGGCGGCCGTCGCCCGGCGCAGGTGGTCAGCCTCCACGGCGCGCAGCACGGTGGGCACACCGGCGGCCCGGGCGAAGGCGGGCACCAGGCGGTCGTCCCCGGGCAGGGAGACCTCCGGCTCGCGCTCCCCCACCGAGTCCAGCAGCGACTCCGCGGAGGTGCGCACGTCGCCCAGCAGGCGGGCGCGCACGGCCCGCTTCTCGGCCACGATGCCGGCGAGCACGTCGCGCAGCGCGTCCAGCCCCAGCCCGGTGCGGGCCGAGACGGGCAGCACGCGCACGTCGTGCACCCCGTCGCGCTCCAGCAGGCCGGAGAGGTCGGCCACCACGGCCTCGCGGGCGTCCGGCGGCAGCAGGTCGGCCTGGTTGAGCACCACCACCATCACCGTGTCGTGGTGGCGGCGGGCCCGGATGTAGTCGTCGTGCATGCGGGCGTCGGCGTACTTCTGCGGGTCGGTGACCCACACGAAGAGGTCGGCCATCTCCAGCACCCGGTCGGCCTCGGCGTGGTGCGCGGTCTCGCGGGAGTCGAAGTCCGGCAGGTCCAGCAGCACCAGCCCGTCCAGGGCGCCCGGGGCGGTGCCGGAGTCGCCGTCGTCGGCCCGGTGGCGGTGGTGCACGCCGATCCAGTCGAGCACCTCCCCGGCCGGCTGGTCGCCCCACACCACGGCGGTGGTCGTCGACGTGGTGGGGCGGCGGACGCCGGGCTCGGTCACCTGCACCCCGGCGAGGGCGTTGGTGAGCGTGCTCTTGCCCGAGCCCGTCGCCCCGGCCAGCGCCACGATGGTGTGGTCCCCGGCCAGCGCGGTGCGCTCGTCAACCTTCCGGCTCACCTCGCCGGCCCGGCCCGCCGCCAGCGGCTCCAGCTCGCGCCCGCCGGTGGACACGGCCTCGCGCAGGGCCAGGGCGCGCTCGCGCAGGTGGGTGCGCTGCGCCTCGCCGTCGGCCTGCGGGTCGGGCGCACCGTGGGTCCCCTCGCGGCGTCCCCAGCGGCTCATCGCTGGGCCTCCACCTCGGCGGCCGCGGCCCGCAGGCGGGCGGCCACCTCGGGGGTGGCCCCCACCTCGTCCAGCACGGCGTCGTAGCGCGCCCGCTCGTCGGCCATGAGGGCGGTCACGCGCTCCTCCAGGTTGCGCCGGGCGGTCGCCGCCAGCGAACGCACCGCCTGGTCGCCGAAGATCGCCTCGAGCACGCGCTGGGCCACCACCGCCGACCCGCCGACGATGGCCACCTCGCTGCCCAGCAGGGCACCACCGGTGGACGCGAACACCAGCACCATGAGCAGCACCCCGATGCCGTTGATGCCGAAGGCCAGGTAGCGGGCGGTGGCGCGCTTGCTGCCGGCCTGTCGGCGCACGAGCTCCAGCAGGTCACCCTGCCAGTCGTGCACCAGCTGCTGGCTGCGCTCCCGGGCCCCGGC
This sequence comes from Kytococcus schroeteri, assembly GCF_042433515.1. NCBI lineage: Bacteria > Bacillati > Actinomycetota > Actinomycetes > Micrococcales > Kytococcaceae > Kytococcus > Kytococcus schroeteri. The sequence continues at coordinate 302,255 of NZ_JBHLVH010000004.1, forward strand.
GCCGGGACGGGCGAGCTCCGGGTGGCGCTCCAGCAGGGCCGCACCGGCGGGGTCGCCGCGCCAGGCCCGGGCGGTGACCGCCGCGGCGGCCTCCAGCTGGGACTCCAGCAACTGGGCCGCCCCGTCCCCCAGGGCCTCCCCGAGGTCGTCGGTGGTCGCCGGACGGGGACGCCCGGTGACGAAGGCGGTGATGCGGTCGCGCAGGCGGCCCACCCCGGCATCGAGCTGCTTGAACACCTCACCGGTGCCCACGAGCTCCTGCCACCGGGCCAGCACCTCACCGCGCAGCAGGGTGCCGTCGTCCATCGCCTCGGAGACCCGGTCCCGGGCATCCTCGTGGCCGCGACGGGCGTCCTCGCGCAGTCCCTCGACCACGGCCACCTGCTCGTCCACACCCTCGGCCACCTGCAGGGTGCGCCGGTGCAGCGAGGCCAGGGTGCCGGCCAGGGTGCGTCGGATGACCACCTGGCGGGCGTCGGCGTCGTCGGCCAGGGAGTTGAGCCAGGAGCGCAGCGGCAGCACCTCCTCGGCCGGCAGCAGCCCCTCGGCGGTCAGGTGCGCCTCGGGCACGGAGAACACCGGCGCGTCGCCCAGGCCCTGCTCGCGCAGCATCGCCGAGAAGTCGGTGCGCACCTCCTCCATGACCCCCTCGGGCACACGGTCCAGCACCAGGGCCACCGAAGTGCCGCGCTCAGCGGCCTGCAGCAGCATCTGCCAGGGCACGGCGTCGGCGTAGCGCGCGGCGGTGGTGACGAAGACCCACAGGTCCGCCGCGCCCAGCAGCTGGCGGGCGAGGTCGCGGTTGGCCTGCACCACGGAGTCGATATCGGGAGCGTCCAGCAGCGCCAGGCCGGGGCGCAGCGTGCGCGACTCCACGAGGCGCACGGCACCGGCGTCCCCGTCGCCGCCCTCGCCCCCGGTGGTGCGCGCCAGCTCCGGCAGCACGCGGTCGGTGGTGAACCAGCCGGCGTCACTCGGGTGGTGGATGAGCACGGAGGCCCGGGTGGTGGGACGCAGCACGCCGCTGCGGGTCACCGTGTCGCCCAGCAGGGAGTTCACCAGGGTGGACTTGCCGGCGCCGGTGGACCCGCCGACCACGCACAGCAGCGGGGCGTCCAGCGCCTGCAGGCGCGGCAGGGCGTAGTCGTCCAGCTGGCGCAACAGCTGTCCCCGCTGGTCGCGGGCCGCCACCGCACCCGGTGCCTCCACGGGGAACCGGGCGTCGGCCACCGCCGCGCGCAGGTCGGTCACGGCATCGAGCAGTTCTGGGTCCACACGCTCAGTCACGGTGGACAGACTAGGCGCGGCGGCCCCCTCGGGCGCCCCCGGCGCGATTCGAACGCGCAACCATCGGATTAGAAGGCCGGTGCTCTGTCCATTGAGCTACGGGGGCTCGCACCGGCCCACCCGAGGCGGGTCCCCGGCCGGTGCGGGCGGTCAGTCTAGGTGTGATGTCCAGCCAGGTTGTTGAGGCGGCTGACTGGCGGGGCTCCGATCGCGGAGTGGACCCG
>NZ_JBHLVH010000005.1:0-54850 GCF_042433515.1 Kytococcus schroeteri
CTACCGACTCCGCATGCTCCTCATCGGCGGAGGACTCACCCCATGACCCACGCTCAACTCCGAAGAGCCGGAAATACACCTATTTTCGCCGGGCGGCGAGTTCGCCGCGTTGGGGTGCGCCTTGGTCGAGGGGCCGGGGCGTGCCCGCACCCCCAGATCCTTTGCCGACTGACTTCTCCCTGGAGGAACCGTGAACACGCAGACCTCGCGTCGCGCCGTCGTCAAGGGCGCGGCCTGGGCCGCCCCGGTGGTGGCCGTGGCATCCGCTGCTCCCGCCGTCGCTTCTTCGCCTACCGGTAAGCTCGCCGCCGGCCCTTGGTACAACACCTGGGAGGGCGCCGCTGTGCCCACCAACGGTGACTCCGGTGGCATGGTGCCGTACATCATCATGGGCACCACCGACACCACCGGTGCCGCCAGTTACGACCAGACCACCCCGGTCGCCCAGACCTGGGACAACGACGGCACGGGCGCCTATGAGTGCGACCCGGCTGCCGCCACCACCCCCTACGGTGTCGGCGACACCATCACCATCACCATCACCGAGAACCTGGGCACCTACTACGGCGACACCCCCGTGGAGACGTCCGAGACCGAGCCCGGCCCGGCGGCCTGGCCGGACGTCATCGTGCGCGACTCGGGCATGTACGACCTCAGCGGCTACAACGGCCAGGTGGTCACCAGCGGTGCCGCGTACGGCGCGTACAACGGGACGAACTGCTGGACCTGGACCATCACCATGCTGCAGGACATCCGCGCCTGCGGGTCCGACCCGGTGACCTTCGACCTCCGCTTCAAGTCGCAGGGTCTGACCGCCGACGGCCAGCAGCGCCTGTCGCAGTACACGATCACCGTCACCTCCCCGTGGGGCACGGTGACCCAGGAGATCCCGGCGCAGAGCTGACCTCCCAGCACGCCACGAGGCCTCCGAGGACCCGCGTCCCCGGGGGCCTCGTCGTGACCCATGCCACGGCCTGAAGGGCTCTTGGCGGAGGCCTGACTGCTTCCGCACCAACCCCGGGCGCAACGAAGACCCTGCCCTGCAGTCGCTTTCCTAGCCTCGAGGCATGAGCTCCCTCGACCGGATCACGCGCCTGCCGGTGCTGGCCACCCTGCTGTGCGCGCTCACCCTGGCGGCCATGGGTCCGGCCGCCGCGGTGGACCGCCAGCTGCACGGCGTGCGCATGGCCGGCCGCGACCCGCGGGAGTACGAGCTGCTGCACGCCCTGGACAACGTGGCCGGCCAGGTGGTGGCCCTGCCCGTGCTGCTCGGTGTGGCCGTGTGGTCCTGCCGCCGCCAGTGCAGCCTCCACCCGCTGCGCCTCGTGGTCTGGGCCGAGCTCCTCTTCTACGCCGGCGTCGGCTCGCTCAAGACGCTCCTGGCCCGGTCCTCGCCCACCATCGGTGACCCGGGCTTCTTCACCGGCGGTCTGCTCGTCAACGGCGCGCACGGCGTGAGCTACCCCTCGGGCCACACGGCCGCCGCGGTGCTCTTCTACGGCACCGGCGTGCTGCTGGTGCACCGCACCGTCGTCCTCCCCCGATGGGGGCAGGCCGCCCTCGTGGCCGGCTGGCTGGCGCTCGTGGGCACCACCACCACCGTCGCCCAGCTGCTGGGCTACCACTGGGTGCTCGACCTCGTGGCCGGCGTGGTGGTGGGCGGTGTGCTCCTGCGCCTGGTGCTCTGGGGCGACCGGTGGTGGCACAGTCCGGGGCGCCGCGTGGTGCAGCGGCTGCTGCGGGCCACCTGGCGGCAGGTGGACCCCCGTCGAGGGGGTGCCACCCGCTCCGCCGCGGCTCAGGCGGGGTGCTGGCCGAAGGCGAGCGGTTCCCGGCTCACCAGGTACGTGGCCCAGTTCAGCTTCAGCACCGAGCCGTCGGCACGCCGCGTGATGCGCAGCAGCTCACCGCGCTCACGGCCCGAGACGGTGCGGTAGAGGTCGCCCTCGACCCGCTCGAACACCGACGGCGGCGCGTCCGCCGGGGCCCCGGCCATGCGGGCCTCCAACTGCCCCTGCCGCACGCTGAACACCACGTGGCTGCCCTCGGTGTACCAGTGGCCCAGCAGGCCGGCCAGCTCCTCGGGCACCTCGGTGCCGGGTGCCCACACCGCCTCCTCTGCGGGCTCGGCCTCCTCCACGGCATCGGCCAGGTCCACCGCGAACGCGCTCGGGTCGGGCGAGGCGGAGTTGTTCATGAACACCAGTCCGCCGGTGCCGGACTCGCGGTGCGTGAACACCCCGGTGATGTGGCCGGGCATGCCGCCGGTGTGCCCCACCCAGACGCGCTGGCCACGGCGCAGCAGGAAGAACCCGAGCCCCATCGCCTGGGACCACCCACGGGGGTCCACCACGGCCTGCGGCTGGGTCATCTCCTCCAGCGTGTCCGGCGAGAGCACGGCGGGGTCCGGGTCGGCCACGAAGGCCGACCAGCGCGCCATGTCTGCCGGGGTGGAGGCCAGGCCGCCGCAGGGTGCGGTGCCGCGGAAGTCCGGCACCGGCTCGATGACGGGCACGTCGCTGAACGGGGGCACGAAGTAGCCCTGCACGTGCGCGCCGTCGAAGCCCACCGTGGTGCGCGCCAGACCCAGCGGGTCGAGCAGCCGGGCCTGCAGCGACTCCGCCCACGAGCGCCCGTCCAGATGGGCCACCACCTCGCCCAGCAGGCAGTACATGAGGTTGGAGTAGTGCCAGCGCGTGTGCGGGCGGCCCACCTGCTCGGCCTGTGCGGACTCGCGGAGCAGGCCCGCGGCATCGGGGAAGAGGAGGGTCTCCCACACGTCGCCGTGGGGCTCGCGCTGCACGCCGGAGACGTGCGCCAGGGCGGAGCGGACGGTGGCGCCGAGCGCGGGCGAGGGCGCGGCGCCGGGCAGGTGGTCGCCCAGGCGGTCGTCCAGGGAGAGGCGCCCCTCGTCGCGGGCCTGCATGACCATGACGGCGGTGAAGGTCTTGGTGTTGGACGCCACGAGGTACTGGTCGTCGGCGGTGGCCGCGCGGTCGCGGTCCTCACCCGCGCCGGTGGTGCCGATGCCCTCGCTCCACACGTAGCGCCCGCCGCGCTGCACGCCGGCGAACAGGGCCGGGACGCGGCCGGTGCGCTGGCGCTCCAGGGCGGTGCGGCGCAGGGTGCGCACGGTGTCCGGACGCAGCGGGCTGGGGGTGTGGGCGGCATCACTCATGGCAGGACCGTAACGCCGTGGCGGCGCGGGCGGCTGGGGGCGGGGCCGCCGGGGGTGTGGCTGCGGGGGAGCGGCCGGTGGAACAAGCGCCCGGGCGTCGCGGTTGAACCGGGCGACCACGCACCGCGCCGTCCGGCGCCGGTGCCCGCTGACATCCGAGGAGGCCCCGTGGCCACCGTTGAGCTGACCGCTGAGAACTTCGAGCAGACCATCAAGGACAACCCGATGGTGGTCGTGGACTTCTGGGCCACCTGGTGCGGCCCGTGCACGCAGTTCGCCCCCGTCTACGAGGCGGCCTCCGAGAAGCACGAGGACGTCGTGTTCGGCAAGGTCGACATCGACGCGCAGCCGCAGCTGGCCGGGGCACTGGGCATCCAGTCGGTGCCCACCACCATGGCCTTCCGTGAGCAGATCGGCGTGTTCGCCCAGCCCGGCGCCATGCCCGGCAGCGCGCTCGACGAGGTGCTCGAGGCCGTGAAGGGCCTGGACATGGACCAGGTGCGCGCGCAGGTGGCCCAGGAGCAGGCCGCCGCGCAGCAGCAGGCCCAGCAGGCGCCCGCCCAGCCGGCCAACTCGGCCGACGAGGGCACTGCCGCCGGGGGCCCGGACCCGGCCAACCCGTTCGCCTGAGCCCGGCCAGCACCGACCCACGAGGCCGTCGTCCCCGATGGGGGCGGCGGCCTCGCCGCGTGCCGGCCCGCGCCCCCGCACCCGTGCCGCCGGGCGACGCACCACCTAGGCTGACGGGGTGCTGACCCGAGACGACATCGCGACCGCCCTGGCCCTGCCCGTCCGCGAGGTGCCCGAGGAGTTCTCCGGCACCCCCGGCATCACGGCGGTCACCCACGACTCCCGCGCCGTCACGCCGGGCGCCGCGTTCGTGGCCGTCTCCGGGTTCAAGAACGACGGCCTGCGCTTCGCCCCCGGTGCCCTCGATGCCGGGGCGGGCCTCGTGGTGGTCGAGCGCGAGTGGCCCACGGCCGCCGACCGGGAGGCCGACCCCCGCATCGCCGAGCTGGAGGCAGCCGGCCCCCTGCCCGTGGTGCGGGTGCGCGACGCCCGCGCCGCCCTGGGCCACCTGGCCGCGGCCGTCAACGGCAACCCGAGCCGCTCGCTGCGCGTGCACGGCATCACCGGCACCAACGGCAAGACCACCACCAGTTACGTGCTCTACAACCTGCTGGCCGGCGTGCTGGGCACCGACAAGGTGGGCCTGTCCACCACGGTGGAGGTCATCGTCGACGGTGTGGGCCGGCCGGCCATGCGCACCACCCCCGAGGCCCCGCTGGTGCAGGAGAACCTGCGCCGCATGGTGGAGGCCGGTGCCTCCGACGCCGTGCTCGAGACCTCCAGCCACGGCCTGGAGCTGCACCGCGTGACGGGGGTGGAGTACGCCTCGGCCATCTTCACCAACCTCACGCGCGACCACCTGGACATCCACGGCGACATGGAGACCTACTTCCAGGTCAAGCGCCAGCTCTTCGAGCGCACCTCCGGCCCGCGCCTGGCCAACGTGGACGACACCTACGGCCGTCGGCTGGCCCGCGAGTTCCCCGGGGCGCTGACCTTCGGCTTCGACGAGGCAGCCGACTACCGCATCGTGGAGCCCACCGACCTCACCCTGGAGGGCATGCAGTTCACTCTGGACACGCCGCGCCACGGCGAGCTGCGCCTGGAGCCGCCGCTGGTGGGCGACTACAACGCGCTCAACGTGGCCGGCGCGGTGGCCGTGGCGCTGGAGTCCGGTCACGACTCGCTCGCCGTGGTGGAGGCGGTGAAGCACCTGGGGCAGGTGCCCGGCCGCTTCCAGCGCATCCCGGAGGCCGCCGAGCACGGGTTCATGGCGGTGGTGGACTACGCGCACACCGAGGTGGGGCTGGAGGTGGTGCTCACCGTGGCGCGCAAGATCGCGGACATGGCCGGCGGGCGCCTCATCTGCGTGTACGGCGCGGCCGGGGAGCGCGATGCGGCCAAGCGCCCGTTGATGGGCGAGGTCGTCTCCCGCATCGCGGACGTCGGCATCATCACCACGGACGACCCCTACGGGGAGGACCCGGTGACCATCGCCGACGAGGTGATGGCCGGCGCGGACCCGGCGGACACCCACATCACGCTCGACCGGCGCGAGGCGCTGCTGGAGGCCGTGGCCATGGCGCGGGAGAACGACCTGGTCATCGCGTGCGGCAAGGGTGACGAGGCGTTCCAGCACCTGCCCTCCGGCGACGTGGACCACCACGACCCCACGAGCATCCGCGAGGGCCTGGCCCGCCGCTGACGTGGTGGGGCCGCGCCCCGGGGTGGGGCAAGGTGTCCTCGCTTGCCCGCTGCGAAGGACGCCAGGGGAACGTCATGCTTGGGTATGATGCTCGCATCTTGGTGGGGGGGGACCCTTGGGCTCATGGAAAACGGTGGACACACAAGGGCGTCGCGACACGCGCGCGGCGCGATCATCGGTTCGACGCTGGTCTTCTTCTCGCCGGAGCGGGCTGGAGCTGTCCTGAGGGATGGCCCCGCCACCTACGTGGCGATCGACGGACAGGATGTTCAGTACGCAGACCACGCGGGTGTCACGGGACCCGTGAACGTGACCTCCGTGTACCTGTCCAGAGACGGTCGAGAGATCCAGCCCGCAGGTCAGGCGACAGCGGGACTGGGCATCGGGCCCTGCAGGCTGGAGGCCAAACCGGACAGGCCGCATCGTTCCGGGGCGGATGTCTCTGGGCACGGGTACTGGGAACGCGGTGGTGACTGTTGCCCCGGGGGAGGGCGAGGGAAGCGCAGCACTGCCCGGGCCCGGTGCCGCTCGAGTGCGGTGACATCGTGGAGGAACCACGTCGACGTTGATGTCCACGGGCGATGGGACACCGCTGACAAGCCCTTCAAGGAGGCCCGGGTCGGGTGTCGGGTGTGAGTGGGCCAGGCCGTGTGCCGAATCGCCTCGTGGTGACGGTCGCCAGCGATCCCGGACCCCACGGCACAGCGGGTTGTGTGTGTCATCTGTGGGCGGAGGACTCCCTGGGCCGCGTCCTGCTGCTCGAGGACCGCGGGTGGGGGACATCGGCCGCCTGGAGCGAGGTGACCGAGGACAGCGTGGTGGCGGACTCCCTCCTCTCCACCGGCCCGGACGAGCCGTGGGGTGGCATGACGCAGGACGACGCAACCGCTTTCCACTATGGAGAACTGGCCCAGGTCGCGGCGCATCGCGGACTGGTGGTGACGGCCGAGGGACTGCAGGCCCTGCCCATCGAGGTGGAGCTGAGTGAGGAACTGCGCGCCCGACTCCGCCGCTGACGCGGGCCCGCCGGGGAGTCCCCCGCGGCGGGCCCTGCGGCGCCCGGGCCTCAGCCCTGCTGGTCCAGGCGCTCCCCGGCCAGCACGGCCTTCACCTCGTCCTCGGGCACCTCGGCGATGCTGCCGTGGCGCCACGCGGCGTCGTTGGTCCGGTCGATGAGCACGGCGCGCACGCCCTCGGCGAAGTCACCGCTGGAGAGCATGCCGGTGGCCATCCTCAGGTCGCGCTCCAGCACGCCGGCCAGGGTGTCCCCGGCGGCCAGGCGCAGCGCCGTTAGGGTCACCGCCACCGAGAGCGGCGAACGGCTCTCCAGCAGCTCGGCCGCCTTCTGCGCCCCCTCGGCCGAGTGGCCCTTCAGGCGCTCGAGCACCGCGGCCGGCGCCTCGCCCTCGTAGCACTCCGCGGTCCACTGCGCGGCGGCGGCCAGCGGGGCCTCCGCCTCGCCGGTCGCCTCGCGGGCGGCGGCCACCAGGTCGTCCGCGGACTCGCCGCCGGCCAGCCGGTCCACCACGGTCTCGGGGTCGAGCAGCTCGGCCGGCGCCACGGCATCGGCCAGGCCCAGCAGCACCGCGTCCGCGCCGCCGAAGCGGTCGCCGGTCAGGGCCACGTGCGTGCCCAACTCGTGCTGCGCGCGCGAGAGCAGGTGCATGGCGCCCACGTCCGGGAACAGCCCGATGCCGGTCTCGGGCATGGCCACCTTGGCGTCGGCGGCCACGAGGCGGTGGCTGCCGTGGGCGCTGATGCCGATGCCGCCGCCCATCACCACGCCGTGCATGAGCGCCACGTACGGGATCTCGTAGTCGGCCACGAGCTGGTCGAGCGCGTACTCGGTGCGCCAGAAGTTCTGCGCCGGACCGAGGTCGCCGGAGGTGGCGGACTCGCGCAGCACCTTGATGTCGCCGCCGGCGCACAGGCCCTTGCCCTCACCTGAGACCACGACGGCGCGCGGCCGGTCCTCGCCCTGCGCGTTCTGCCAGGCGTGCAGCTGGTCGAGCATCGCCGCGCACATGTCCCGGGTCAGCGCGTTGAGCGCCTTGGGCCGGTTCAGGTGGATGCGGGCGATGCCGTCGCGCACGCCGAACAGCACGTCCTCGGTGCCGCCGTCCAGGGGGGAGAGCTCGGTGGGGGCCATGGGTGCTCCTCGGGGTCTCGGGTGTGGTCCGGCCCACAGCGTTCCACACGGCCGATGGTGTGCCGGGCTCGGTGCCCCCGCCCGACGCCCGCCCCGGCGGCCCGGGCGTAGAATCGGCCCCACGTGTTCCGGGGTCGGTGCAAGTCCGAACCGGCGGTGACAGTCCGCGACCCGTCCGCAGCCAGCGGCCGGTTGACTGGGTGGAATTCCCAGACCGACGGTGAGAGTCCGGAAGGGAGGAGCACGTGCGGCGTCGCCCCGCGACGCCGTGGGCGGCAGTCCCGCTGCCGAGCGGCCCGTGGCCCCTCGGTGCGTGGTGCACCTGCCGACTCCTCCGGGCCCACGCCCGTTCCCCCGGTTCACCCGGGCCGTCCGACCGGACCGCCCGCCGCCGTGACCGCAGTGAGGAACCGCCGTGACCGCCCGCCCCGCCGAGTCCACCGCCTGGGAGCCCGCGATGCGCCGCGCCCTGGAGCTGGCGGCCCGTGGACCGGCCACCGACCCCAACCCCCGCGTGGGCTGCGTACTGCTCGACGCCGCCGGCCGCACCCTGGGCGAGGGGTGGCACCGCGGCGCCGGCACCCCGCACGCGGAGGTCGCCGCCCTGTCCGATGCGGAGCAGCGCGGCCTGGACGTCGGCGGCGCCACCGCCGTGGTCACCCTGGAGCCGTGCAACCACACCGGCCGCACCGGCCCGTGCGCCGAGGCGCTGTGTGAGGCCGGGGTGGCCCGCGTCGTCGTCGCCCAACCGGACCCGACCCCGTTGGCCGCCGGGGGCGCCGATCGCCTCCGTGCCGCCGGCCTCGAGGTCACCACCGGCGTGCTGGCCGACGAGGCCGAGGCGCTCAACCGGTGGTTCACCGCCTCGGCGCACCTCGGGCGCCCGGTGGTGACGCTCAAGCTGGCCGCCACCCTGGACGGCCGCGTGGCCGCCGCCGACGGCACGAGCCAGTGGATCACCGGCCCCGACGCCCGCCGGGACGTGCACCGCCAGCGCGCGCAGGCCGGGGCGGTGGTGGTGGGCACGGGCACCGCGCTCGCCGACGACCCCCGGCTCACCGTGCGTCTGCCCGAGGGCGAGCAGGTGGACCGCCAGCCGCTGCGCGTGGTGGTGGGCACTCGGCAGCTCCCCGCACCGGCCCGGGTGCTCGACGACGCCGCCGAGACCCTGCTGCTCGCGACCCACGACCCCGCCGAGGTGCTCGCGGCCCTCCGCGAGCGCGGCGTGCACCACGTCTGGCTGGAGGGCGGCCCCACCCTGGGTGCGGCCTTCCTGCGCGCCGGGCTGGTGGACCGCCTCGTGACCTACCTGGCCCCCGCACTGCTGGGTGCGGGCGCCCCGCTCGTGGCCGAACTCGGCATCGGCACCGTCGAGGAGGCCCTGCGCTGGCATCTGGAGGACGTGGCCCGCCTGGGCGACGACGTCCGCCTCACCCTGACCCCCACCGACCCGAACCCGACCGAAGGAGACGCCTGATGTTCACCGGCATCATCGAGGAGATCGGCCGCGTCGAGGCCGTCGAACCGGCGGGCGACGACATCCGCCTGCGGGTGTCCGGCGCCGTGGTCACCAGCGACGCGGGGCACGGCGACTCCATCGCGGTGAACGGTGTGTGCCTCACCGTGGTGGAGCTGGGCGGCGGGTCGGGCGGGCCCGACGGCGCGCCCGGCTGGTTCACCGCCGACGTCATGCCCGAGACCCTCACCCACAGCTCGCTCGGAGCCCTGGAGGTGGGCAGCCCGGTCAACCTGGAGCGCGCGGTGCGGGCCGGGGGACGGCTGGGTGGCCACATCGTGCAGGGGCACGTGGACGGTGTGGGCGAGGTGCTGGCCCGCACCCCGGGCGACCGCTGGGAGGTGGTGCGCGTGGGCGTGCCGGCCGAGCTGGCGCGCTACGTGGTGCACAAGGGGTCGGTGACGCTCGACGGCGTCTCGCTCACGGTGAGCGACCTGTCCGATGCCGGGGCGTCCGCCCCCTGGCTGGAGGTCAGCCTCATCCCCGAGACCCTCACCCGCACCACGCTGGGCGACGCGCCCGTGGGCACCACCGTGAACGTGGAGGTGGACGTGGTGGCCAAGTACGTCGAGAAGATGGTGGGAGCCACGCGATGACCCGGGACCAGACCCTCACCCCCCAGCTGGCCGCCGCCCTGGAGGCCCTGCGCGCCGGCCGCCCCGTGCTGGTGCTGGACGACGAGGATCGCGAGAACGAGGGCGACGTCATCCTCGCCGCCGAGCGGCTGACCCCGGAGTGGATGGCGTGGACCGTCCGCCACTCCTCGGGCTACGTGTGCGCCCCGATGACGGCCGCGCGCGCCGACGCCCTCGAGCTGCCGCTCATGGTGCGCGACAACGCCGACCCCTTCCGCACCGCGTACACCGTCACCGTGGACGCCGCCGAGGGCGTGACCACCGGCATCAGCGCCACGGACCGCACCCGCACCCTGCACGTCCTGGCTGATGCCGGGAGCACGGCCGCCGACCTCGTCCGCCCCGGGCACGTGGTGCCGCTGCGCGCCCGGGACGGTGGGGTCCTGGAGCGGGCCGGCCACACCGAGGCCGCGGTGGACCTGTGCCGCCTGGCCGGGCTGGAGCCGGTGGGCGTCATCGCCGAGCTGGTGCACGACGACGGCACGATGATGCGCTCCGAGGCCGTGCGCGCCCTGGCCGCCGAGCACGACCTGCCGGTGCTCACCATCGAGGCCCTGGCCGCCTGGCGCGCCGTGCACGACCGCCTGGACGCCGTGGCCACCGCGCAGCTGCCCACCGCCCACGGCGACTTCACCGTGCACGCCCTCACCGACCGCCTCACCGGGGTGGAGCACCTGGCCCTGGTGGCCCCCGGCCCGCTGCGCGACCCCGCCGCCCCGGTGCCGGTGCGCGCCCACAGCGAGTGCCTCACCGGCGACGCGCTCGGCTCGCTGCGCTGCGACTGCGGCGCCCAGCTGGCCGACGCCCTGGCCGACACGCAGGCCCGCGGCGGCGTGGTGCTGTACCTGCGCGGCCACGAGGGGCGCGGCATCGGGCTGGCGGCCAAGATCGCGGCCTACGCCCAGCAGGACGCCGGCGCCGACACGGTGGACGCCCAGCACGCCCTGGGCCTGCCGGTGGACGCCCGCGACTACGGCGTGGCCGCGGCGATGCTCGCCCACCTGGGCATCGACCGCATCGAGCTGACCACCAACAACCCGGCCAAGGTGGAGGCCCTGCGGGAGCTCGGCGTGGACGTGGTCGCCACCCGTCCCAGCGTGGTGGGCGTGACGCCCCAGAACCTGCCCTACCTGCGCACCAAGCGCGACCGCATGGGCCACACCCTGCCGGCCGATCTGACCCCGGGGACCGCCGCCGGGTGAGGCATGCCACGCTGCCGGGGGTGGACCCCGCCCCGCCGGCAGGCCACGGTGGACAGCAGGACCCCCGCCGGCCCCCATCGCCCCCCCCCCTTGAACCCGAGGAGACACCCATGAGTGGACACGGTTCCCCCACCGAGGCCATCGCCGACCGCCTGCGCCGCGAGCTGGCCGCCGACCGCGAGGACGGCGCCCTGCCGCTGCGCGTGGCCGTGGTGGCCGCCAGCTGGCACGAGGAGGTCATGGGCGGCCTGCTCGAGGGCAGCCGTCGGGCGCTGGCCGACCTGGGCATCACCCCGCTGGAGATCCGCGTGCCGGGCACCTTCGAACTGCCGGTGGCCGCGGCCCGCCTGGCCCCGCACCACGACGCGGTGGTGGCCCTGGGCGTGGTCATCCGCGGCGGCACCCCGCACTTCGACTACGTCTGCCAGGCCGCCACCACGGGCCTCACCGACGTGGCCGTGCGCACCGCCACCCCGGTGGGCTTCGGCGTGCTCACCTGCGACGACGAGCAGCAGGCCCTGGACCGCGCCGGCCTGGAGGGCTCGAGCGAGGACAAGGGCGCCGAGGCCGCGCTGGCCTGCGTGGACACCGCCGCCACGCTGCGCCGCGCCCGCGCCCAGCGCTGACCCGCGCCCGTAGACTCCGGCCCCATGGGTAAGGCATCTCGTCGCAAGAACCGCGACGTCAAGGGACCGAAGCAGATTCCGGCGCCGTTCGAGGCCCGTCCGTTCAAGGGGCTGCCGAACGAGACCGAGTGGGTGGCCATGCGGGAGATCCTCCCGGCGGCCACGGCGACCATCCGCGTGAAGGTCCCCGCCGTCGAGGCGCCCGAGGGCACTCCGGCGCCGGCGTGGTCCTCGCTGGAGGTCGGCTCCGAGCACGAGGTCACGCTGGCCACCGTGCTGCCGCTGGCGTGGCCGGGCCTGAACCGCGGCGAGGGCGACGTGCTCTCCGCGCTGCAGACCGGTTCCTCCACCGGTGACGCGAGCCGCGACATCGCCCAGGCGATCCTCACCTCGCTGGCCAACGAGCCGGGCCAGCCCACCGTGGGTCTGCCGCAGGCCATGGCGCACACGCCCCGCCTGCAGGACGTGCTCGTGAGCGACACGATGACCGCCGAGCTGCACGAGAGCTTCGACTTCTGGCTCACCGGCAAGGAGGACGCCCTCGACGAGGCCGGCCAGCTCTCCATGGAGCGCGCCAACGAGGCCATCGTGCCCACCCAGCGTCTCGATGCCGTGGAGTCGGCCTTCTGGTGCCTCATGGGCGACCGGGCCTACGTGCGCTGGCTGCTGCCGCACGACGAGGACGCGGCCACCACCGCCCTGGCCCGCCTCAAGGCGGCCGGCGAGCACACCCTCGGCGGGCAGTCCACGCTGCTGGGTGCCTTCCGCGGTGCGGGCCTGCTGGTGCCGGTGTTCGAGGTGGACCCGGCCGCCGACCCCCAGTCCTGGAACGCCCCGCTGGGCGAGCTGGCCGCGCGCCTGGAGGCCCGCCTGGGCGACGACGCGCCGCTGACGCACGACGAGCGCCGGGCCCGGGAGGGCTTCTCGAGCCGGCAGGTCACCATCCGCTGACCTGCGCCGACGCGCAGGACGGCCCCACCACGCATCGTCGTGGTGGGGCCGTCCGCGTGTCGGGCGGTGTCAGGCGCCGCTCAGGCGGAGAACTCGCAGAAGCTCTCGTAGTGGTCGTCGGTCCAGTACCAGTGCTCCGGTGCGGTGTCGGGGCTGGTGGGGGTGGTGTCCCCGCCGGTGACGATGCGGCGGGCGCCGCGGTCGTCCTCACCGGGCGTGGGCACGGTGTACTCCGCGTAGTAGCCGGAGGACTCGTCCGGCAGCAGGCCCTCGCGGTTGCCGAAGGTGCTGCCGTCCTTGCCGGGGTACTCGAACTCCCCGCCGTCGGTGATGGTCTCGATGACGTCGCGTGCCTCGGCGGTCAGCTCGCCCTCGACGCACCGGGGCAGGCCGCTCGCGCCCGGGGCCCCGGCGGTGCTGCTGGCCGGTCCCCGCGGCCGCGGGTCGGCCGAGCTGGACCCGTCCGACCCGGTGGCCGGGGGAGGCTTCGGGTGGCCGTCCTCGCCCGATCCACCTCCGTCACCGGACCGGCCGAACAGCCCACCACCGCCCCAGACGACGGCAGCGGCCATGGCCAGCAGGAAGACCAACCGCAGCAGCAGCCGCGAGCGCCCGCGTCCCCGCGGCGCGCCGTGGCTCACCCCGCCCGGCCCGATGCGGGGGCTCACGCCTCGTCCTCCTCGATCTGGCGGGCCACGGTGTCGCTGGCCACCAGCACGGCGAGACGCGCCCGCCCTATGTCGTCCACCACATCGAGCAGCAGCTGCAGCAGAGTGCCCAGCCCGTCGTCCTCGAGCCCCAGCCCCTCGGCGGGCGTCCAGACCAGCAGGGTCCCGGCCCCTCCCTCGGCGCGGTCGGGCAGGTCGCGCAGCGTGTCGGCCAGCGCGTCCAGGTTGGTGGCAGCGTTGCCGGGCAGGTCGAGGCTCTCGGCCAGGCCGGCCTGCAGGGTGCGCACGGAGCTGCCGTCGGGGCTCGCGCCCAGCGCCACCGCCCAGTCGGCGATGCGGGCGCCGGCGGCAGCCTCCTCGGCCTCGGCCAGGGGCACCACGGCCAGGGGTTCGTCGGACTCGAGGAAGGCGGCCACGGGGAAGCGGGGGGTGCTCATGCCCCCATGGTGCCCGGACGCACCGACATCCCGGCGCACCTGCTGCGGCGGGGCCACCTGCGTATCCTGTGCGGGTGCCAGAGCCCGTCCAGAGTTCCCTGCTGATCGCCGCCGTCGTGTGCGCGGTGCTCGCCCTGCTCGTCGGACTGTGGCTGGCCGTGCAGGTCAGCTCGCTGCGCCGGCACCGCTTCATCTCGGCCCGTGTGCTGGCCGGCGCCACCGGCGGCGGGGGCTCCCAGCGCCGGTCGATGTCGAGCCGCCAGGGCCAGGCGCGCCGCTACACCGCGCCGGCCGTGCGCACCGGAGTGGACTCCGTGACCCTGAAGCGCGCCCTGGACCGCGCCGCCTCCCGCCAAGAGAAGTCCCTGTCCGCCATGCGTGCTGAGGTGGAGCGCCTCAAGGGCGAGATGAAGGGGGTCAGCGAGGGCTTCGGCAAGGTGCAGCAGCAGGCGTCCACGGACACGCGGTCCATCAAGCGGGTGCACAGCGACGCCACGCAGAACCTGCAGCGCATGACCGCCTCCGTGGAGGCCATGGAGAAGCGCGTGGACGGCAAGGTCTCGGACCTGGACGAGCGCGTGGGGCGCACCGTGGCCGAGGTGCACGAGCGCCTGGCCGAGCTGTCCGCCGAGGTGGAGCAGCTGGAGGCCCGCCGCGCCGCCCTCGGCGAGGAGCAGACCGCCGACCGGTCCCGCCTGGACACGCTCGACCGCGGCCTGGGGGGCGTGGCCGACATCGTGGACCAGCTGGAGCGCACCACCTCCGAGCACGGCACGCGCGTGACCGCCGTGGACGAGCGCCTGGGGGCCCTCGGCGGCTCGATGGAGGAGCACGGCGCCCGCGTCGAGCGCCTCGAGGGGGGTGCCAGCCAGATCACCGAGCGCACCGAGGGTCTCGACCAGGCCCTGCGACAGCTCTCGGGCAACGCCGACAATCTCGACCAGCGCCTCAAGCGCCTCGAGCACTCCACCACCTCCGCCCTCACCGAGGTGGCCCTGGTGCGCTACGACGCCTTCGGCGACATGGGGGGCCGCATGTCCTTCTCGGTGGCGCTGCTCGACGGCGTGGGCGACGGCCTGGTCATCACCAGCCTCAACGGCCGTGCCCACTCGCAGACCTACGCCAAGTCGGTCACCGAGGGCCGCGGCACCACCGCGCTCACCGACGAGGAGGCGCAGGCCGTGGCCGCCGCCCGCGGGCTGGAGGCGGAGTCGCCGGCCACCGAGGCGGTGCGGCCGCTGCGTCAGGCCCGCCGCTGACGCCGAGACCCGCTGACGGGGAGACCCGGAGGCGTGGCCGGGGCGGGAGCAGGCGGGGGCACTGCCGGGAGGGGGCGCGCCCTCAGCCGCCGAGCAGCCATCCCTCCGCGTGGTCGGAGCGCGTGCTGCGCCAGGAGGTGGCGCCCTTGCCGCGCACCCGCACGGTGAGCGCCCCGGGCAGGATCCGCCCGGCGATGCGCGTCACCCGCCCGATCCCGTCGCCGTCCAGCTGGGCGCGCGTGGGCTCGCCGAGCTCCACGTCGATGGTGCGGCTCTGCCAGTAGCTCGCGTTCTCACCGCCGAGGCGCCCGCGGGTGGCCACCGCGGCCACCACGCCGGCCCAGCCGGTGACGCCGCGCGGGGAGACCACGAAGGTGTCGAGCTGCCCGTCGTCGATGCGGGCCTCGGGCAGCACGGCCACCCCGCCCTGCAGCTTGCCCACGTTGCCGAACACCACGCTGCGCACGGCCGTGGAGACAGGCTCCTCGTCGTCCACGCGGAACCGCGCCGGCACGGGTGTGTCGCCGCCGTGGCGCACCGCGGAGGCCAGGTAGGCCAGCCACCCCATCCGCTTCTTCACGTCGTCGTCGGTGGTCTCCATGACGTCGGCGTCCATGCCCACCCCGGCCATCACCAGGAAGACGTCCTCGTGCACCCCGCCGTCGGGGTCCCACCAGCGCACCTGCCCCACGTCGATACGGCGCTCGTCCCCGGTGAGGGCGATGCGCAGGGCCTGCCGGCGGGAGAGGAAGGGCAGGTCCAGATTGCGCACCAGCAGGTTGCCGGTGCCCCCGGGCACCAGGCCCAGCGGGACCTCGGTGCCCACCAGCTGGCTGGCCACGCTGCGCACGGTGCCGTCGCCGCCGATGGGCACGACGAGCTCGCACCCGGCCTCCAGCAGCTCGCGGGCCTGGCCGGCGCCGGGGTCCGCCTCGGTGGTCTCGCGCCACAGCGGGGCGTCCCAGCCGAGGATGCGGCAGATGGTGTCGGCCTCCTCGCGCGCGCCCTGCAGGTCGTCGAACTTGATGGGGTTGATGACGAACCCGACCCGGCGCCGACCGGCGCCGCCAGGACCCCCGGGGGTGGTCGATCCCGTGCCGCGGGGAGTGCTGCTCACGGTGACCTCCTGGTCCGTCGGGTGGGCTGCTCGCGGGTGCCCACGGTACGCGCCGGGCGTCTCGTAGTCTTGGGATCGTGATCGACATCCGAGAGCTCCGCGAGAACCCCGACGTCGTGCGCGCCAGCCAGCGCACCCGAGGTGAGGACGAGTCCGTGGTGGACCGCGTCCTGGAGGTCGAGGCACGATCCCGCTCCAAGCAGGCCGAGTTCGAGGCGCTGCGGGCCGAGCAGAAGGTCTTCGGCAAGCAGATCGCCCAGGCGCCGGCGGAGCAGAAGGCCGAGCTGGCCGCGCAGGGCAAGGAGATGGCCGCGCGCGTCAAGGCCCTGGAGGCCGAGGCCGGCGAGCTGGCCGCCGAGGCCCAGCGCCTACTGCGCAGCATCGGCAACATCGTCAAGCCGCAGGTGCCCGCCGGTGGCGAGGACGACTTCACCACCCTGCAGACCGTGGGCACCCCGCGCGACTTCGCCGCGGAGGGCTTCGAGCCCCGCGACCACCTCGAGCTCGGCGAGCTGCTCGGCGCCATCGACATGGAGCGCGGCGCCAAGGTCTCCGGCGCGCGCTTCTACTTCCTCACCGGCATCGGGGCGCGCCTCGAGATCGCCATGATGAACATGGCCCTCGACCTGGCGCTCAGGAACGGCTTCACGCCGATGATCACCCCCACCCTGGTGAACACCGACGTCATGGCCGGCGCCGGCTTCATCGACGCCCACGAGGACGAGGTCTACCGCCTGCGCGACGACGACCAGTACCTCACCGGCACCTCCGAGGTGGCCCTGGCCGGCTACCACGCCGACGAGATCCTCGACCTGTCCGACGGCGCCCGCCGCTACGCCGGCTGGTCCACCTGCTATCGCCGCGAGGCCGGCAGCCACGGCAAGGACACCCGCGGCATCATCCGCGTGCACCAGTTCAACAAGCTGGAGATGTTCATCTACTGCACCGCCGAGGAGGCCGAGGCCGAGCACGAGAAGCTGCTGGCCCTGGAGCAGGAGATGCTCGGCGCGATGGAGTTGCCCTACCGCGTCATCGACGTCGCCGCGGGAGACCTGGGCGGCCCGGCCGCGCGCAAGTTCGACTGCGAGGCGTGGGTGCCCACCCAGGGCACCTACCGTGAGCTCACGTCCACCTCCAACTGCACCACCTTCCAGGCGCGCCGCCTGCGCACCCGTGAGCGCGTCGCCGGAGGCAAGGGCACCCAGGTGGTGGCCACCCTCAACGGCACGCTGGCCACCACGCGCTGGCTCGTGGCCATCCTGGAGAACCACCAGCAGCCCGACGGCTCGGTGCGGGTGCCGGCCGCCCTGCAGCCCTACCTGGGCGGCCTCGAGGTGCTCGAGCCGGTCGCCCGATGACGGACGCCCCGGTGGGGACCGCGGTGGCGTCGGCCGGGCCGGAGGTGGTGGCGCGGGCCACGCGCCCGCAGATGGTCTGCCTCGACCTCGACGGCACCACCATCGACTACTCCAGCGTGCTGCACCCCCCGGTACGCGATGCCGTGCGTGCCACCTCGGCGGCCGGGCACACCGTGGTCGTCGCCACCGGGCGCACCCTGCGGGCCACCCTGCCGTTGGCCCGTGAGCTGGGGCTGCGCGACACCTACCTGGTGTGCTCCAACGGGGCGGTGCTGCTGCGCATCGACCCGGCGGCCGACGAGGGCTACGAGCTGCTGGAGGTGGTCACCTTCGACCCCGCGCCGGCGCTGGAGCTGCTGCGCCAGCACCTGCCGGGGGCCTACGTGGCCGCCGAGGTCATCGGGGTGGGGCACCGCATCATCGAGGGGTTCCCGGAGGAGGCGCTGCAGGGCGAGCTGACGCTGGCCACCTGGGAGGAGCTGGGCTCCGAGCCGGTGACGCGCCTGACCTTCCACGACCCGGGCAGCAGCGAGGAGGAGTTCCTCGAGGCGCTCGACCGCATCGGCCTGCACGGGGTCAACTGGTCGGTGGGCTACACGGCGTGGCTGGACCTCACGCCCGAGGGCGTGTCCAAGGCGTCCGGGCTGGAGCAGGTGCGCCGCGCGCTGGGCGTGGAGCCCTGCGACACCGTGGCCGTGGGCGACCAGCGCAACGACCTGGAGATGCTCGACTGGGCGGCCCGCGGCGTGGCGATGGGGCAGGCCCCCGACGAGGTGAAGGCCGCCGCCGACGAGGTGACCGGCACCGTCGAGGAGCACGGCCTGGCGCAGGTGCTGCGCACCCTGGAGGGCGTGGAGGAGGCCCTGACCCGATGAGGGGCGCGCCGCTGCACGTGACCAGCCCGGCCAACCCGCGCGTCAAGGCGCTGCGCGACCTGCGCCGCCGCCGTGTGCGCGAGCAGACCGGCAGCACGCTGGTGGAGGGCTTCGAGGAGCTGGAGCTGGCCCTGTCCGCCGGCGTGCGGCCCCGCGAGTTGTACCTGTGCGACGAGCTCATGGCCGACCCGGCCGCCCAGCGGCACGTGGTGGACACCGCCGCCGAGCGGGGCGCCGGCATCGTGACCCTGAGCCGGGCGGTGTTCGAGAAGGCCGCCTACCGGGAGGGGCCGGACGGCTTCCTGGCCGTGGTGCCCACCCCCGGCGTGGCCCTGGCCGACCTGCCGGAGCCCGACGGGCCGGCGCTGTACCTGGTGGCCGAGGGGCTGGAGAAGCCCGGCAACCTGGGCGCCATCCTGCGCACCGCCGACGCGGCGGGGGTGCACGCCGTCATCGCCGCCGACCCGGTGACCGACTGGGGCAACCCCAACGTGGTGCGCGGCTCCAAGGGCACCGTGTTCTCCGTGCCGGTGGCCACTGCGCCCACCGCGGAGGTGTTGGACTTCCTGCGCGCGCGGGGCGTGGAGCTGCTCGCGGCCACCCCGCACACCGAGCGCCTGCACACCGAGGTGGACTGCACCGGCCCGGTGGCCGTGGCCGTGGGCGCCGAGAAGACCGGGCTCACCGAGGCGGCGATGGACGCCGGCGTGCGCGTGCGCATCCCGATGGTGGGACGCGCCAACTCGCTCAACGTGGCCACGAGCGCGGCCATCGTGCTCTTCGAGGCGGTGCGCCAGCGCGGGGCCTGAGCACCCCGGGGCGGTGTGTGATGCGCCACTGCCGCGTGGCACGATGTCGCCATGCGCATCGACCACGTCGCCTTCGCCGCTGGCCCCGAGGGCCTGGACGCCGCCGCCGCCCGCCTGGGTGAGGCGCTCGGCATCGAGGTCGTCGACGGCGGGCACCACCCCCGCTTCGGCACCCGCAACATGGTGCTGCCGCTGACCGGTGGCCGCTTCCTCGAGGTGGTCGAGCCGCTGCAGCACCCGGTGACCGACAAGGTGCCCTTCGGCCAGGCCGTGAAGGCGCGCAGCGAGGCCGGCGGCGGCTGGCTCGGCTGGGTGGTGGCCATGGACGACCTCGCCCCGGTGGAGGAGCGCCTCGGCCGCGACTCGGTGATGGGCAACCGCCACCGCCCCGACGGCACGGAGCTCACCTGGCGCCAGATCGGCGTGAAGGGACTCATCGCCGACCCGCAGCTGCCCTTCTTCCTGCGCTGGGACGACGGCCAGCTGCACCCCTCCGAGCGCGGGGAGTCCGACGTGTGCCTGGCCCGCCTGCAGCTCGCGGGCGACCCCGACCGGGTGCGCGAGTGGCTGGGTCTCTCCGGTGTGCCGGGCGTGGACCGTGACGACTGGGAGCCGGACGTGGAGTTCGACTTCGTGGCCCCGAACGGCACCCCGGGTCTGATGTCGGTGACCTTCGAGACGGCCAACGGGCCCGTCACCATCTGACCCGACCCGCTCACGCCGCCGACTGGGCAAGGCCGTGCAGACCCCCGACGTGGACGGACCCGAGACCGTGGTGCCGGGGGCCGTCCCGCCCCGGGGCGGCGGACGCCGCACCTGGTGGTTGGTCGGCCTGGTGACGCTGGGGCTGCTGCTCGCCTTCTCCGTCGTCGCGCTCGTCTGCGCGCTGCTCGACCTGGCCGACGGCGGGTGGCGCCCGGTGGGTGACGCGGTGCTGGTGCTGTCGGTGGCGGCGGTCGTCGGGGGCACGGTCCTCTGGGCGGTGGGTGTGATCTCCCGGGCGGAGCCGCCGGCGGAGGACGAGGACGGCGATGGCCTGTGACTCTGGCCCGCTGACCCCCGCGACGTCCTGCTGGAGTTCCTGCGGACGTTCGCACGGGAGCGTCACCTGGCCGAGGAGGTAGACATCCTCCGCATCCGCCTCGACGAGCTGGCGGACTGCCTGCAGGTCGTCTACACGCGGCACGGACTGACCGGGGTGTACGGCTACTCGGAGTGTGGTCTGACCAACGTGCTCCCCCGAACGGTCACTGACCCAGGGCGGGCGCCCTTGGACGCTGCTGCTGTCGTGCATGGTCGGATGCGTGACCTCGCGTCGGACATCTGCACCGTGCTGCAGGAGGCGCCGGGTTTCGAGGCCCCCGCGACGGGGATCGGGTGGAGTGGACCGGGGCCGCACCGCGAGTGCGTGACCGTGCCCCTGGTCAGGCTCTGAGGCCCCCGCTCAGACGGCGCTGCCGGTACCCAACGAGATGCGGTGGCTGCCGGCCAGCACACCGGCCAGCGGCACCAGCGAGAACAGCGCCGCGGCGGGGGCCACCACCCACCCGGCCACCACCGGCACCAGCACGATGGCGTGGTAGGCCGCCACCAGCATCACGTTCTGACCCACCACGGCGCCGGTGTGCCGGGTGAGGCTCACCGCATCGGCGATGGCGGCCATCTCCGGGCGCACGGTCTCCACCTGGGCGAGCTCCCGGTTGTGCGCGTCCGACCAGGTGGAGGCGATCACCAGGTCGGCCTGCTCGGCCGCCGGGTCGGGGGTGTCGCGCGTCAGCAGCGCCACCCGGTGGCCCTCGTCGAGCATCTCGGCCACCAGGGCCACGCGGCCGGCGTCGTCGAGCCCGCCGGTCACCTCCGAGGCGTGCACGCCCACCCGGTCGGCCATGCGGCGGGCGACGGCGGCCGGCTCGGAGCACATGAGGTGGGGCACCACGTCGGCGCGCAGCAGGCGCTGCACCTCGTCGGCGGCCCCGGGGCGCAGGCGGTCGCGGAAGCGCAGCATCGCGGTGGGGCGCCCACCCCAGCCCACGTAGGTCACCAGCGCGTCGTCGTCGGGCTCCGGGCGCAGGGTGGGCGGCACGGCCTCGAACGCGTCCTCGGCGCCCACCGTCACCTCCATGCCCTTGATGAGCGCCGAGAGGCGGCCCCCCTCGGTGCTCTGCCCGCTGATGGTGCGCGGGGTCATGTTGCGGGCGCGCGCGGCGCTGGCCAGGGCGCGGGGGATGGGGCCGTCGGCGTCCTGCGCCACGGACACCGCGGCCAGCAGGGCGGCGTCGGGGTCCAGCCCCTTCATGGGCAGCACCTCCACCAGCCGCGGGTGCCCGGTGGCGATGGCCGAGGACGGGTCCACCAGCGCGAGGTCGATGTCGCGGGCCGAGCGCAGCGGGCGGGCGCCCTTCATGCGCAGACCCAGCAGGGCGCCCCGCAGTCGGCCGGCCCGCAGGGCGCCGGTGACGGCCACCAGTGCGGCGGCGGGGCTGGCGGCCAGCAGCACGGCCGTGGCCACGGCCGCCCCCTCGTCGGCGCCGTGCGGGACGCCGTGGGCGAGCCCGGCCACCGCGGCCACGGCCAGCACGATCGGCACCGCCCAGCGGGCCACGGAGTCGGTGGTGCGGTGGATGGGCAGCGTGGGCGCCCCGGGCGCGGAGGTCTGGGGGTCGGCGGGCACGGGCAGCACCGGGCCACCGGTGGGACGCACGGCGTCGAGGGCGGGGCGCAGCACCCGGGCGATGGCGGTGTCGTCGCCCGCGCGCACCACGGTGCCCACCAGACTGCGGCGCGGCACGGCGCCGGCCACCACCACGTCGCCGGGCACCACCGGGTGGGCGTCGGCGCGGGTGGTGATGCGCTCCAGGGTGACCATGCCCTCCCCGTCGGTCACCCGCAGGTCGGCGGGCACCACCTCGCCGGCGCGGACGAGCACCTCGTCGCCGGGGCGCAGGTCGGCGCGGGGCACCCGGACGCGGCGGCGGGCGCCGTCGTGCTCCACGATGCGGGTGGCCACCACGCCCAGCGTGCGCCGGGCGTGCAGGAGGCGCACCACGAGGTCGGCCCGGGCCCGGGACACCAGCCACGGCACGCCGGCGGCCAGTGCCGCGGCGGCCGTGGTGGCCACCAGGGCGGTGCCGGCACCGCCGGTGGCCACGTCGGCGGCGGCCTGCACGGCGGAGACCAGGGCGGCGGCCACGGGGAGCCACAGCACCGAGCGCCACGAACGCAGCTCCGGCAGCACCAGGCGGCGGGCCGCGAACCAGGCCAGCAGGGCGCACACCGCCAACCCGCTGGGCGTGAAGCCCACCAGGGACAGTGCCCAGGCCGTCAGGGCCAGCACCACCGGGGCCGCCACGGGCACGGCCGCCAGCACCCGGCGTGCCGGGGAACGGCGTCCGGCCGTGGTGGGGGCGGGCTCGGGCGCGGCGTGGTGGGCCGCCTCGGGGGTCTTCCCGGCCTCGGGGACGGGTGCGGGGGAGCTGGCCATGATGGGGCAACCGTACTGGTCGGGGGTGGGGCTCCCGGCGCGTGATGGAATGTCGCCCGCATCGCACGCTGACGGGAGACCCATGAACACCCAGGCCGACATGCTGCTGCCCGACGAGGCCCTGCAGCGCACCGCCCCCGACGACCCCGACGAGCTCGACGGCCGTGACGACCGGCGTGGCGAGTCCGCCGTGCGCACCGGGGCACAGGTGGCCGTGTTCGCCGCCCTCATCGCCGCGCTGGCGGTGGTGCCCGGGCTGATGATCTTCGGCGGGCAGGTGCCGGTGACCCTGCAGACCCTCGGCGTGACGGTGGCGGCCCTGGCGCTCGGCCCGTGGGCGGGTGCCGCGGCGGTGGTGGTGTACCTGGCGCTCATCGCCGTCGGGCTGCCGGTGGGCAGCGGCGGTGCCGGCGGACTGGGCGTGCTCACGGGCCCCACCGGCGGGTACCTCGTGGGCTTCGTGCTGGGTGCGGTGGTGATCGGCCTGCTCTCGCGCGTGGCCCTGCGCCGCGGCGGGCGCATGGTGGGGCTGTGGCTGTTCGTGGCCGGTCTGGCCGGGCTGCCGCTGTTCTACGCCGTGGGCGTGCCGTGGCTCCAGGTGGCCACCGGCATGCCGTGGGACAAGGCCTGGCAGCTGGGGGCGGCGGTCTTCGTGCCCGGTGACCTGCTCAAGGCCGCCCTGGCCGCCGTGGTGGTCTCGGCCGTGGCCCGTGCGCTGCCCGGCTCGCTGCCGGCCGACCCGGCGCGCCGCTGACCCCGGTGGCCCCCGGCGGCGGCATCCGGTTCGAGGGCGTGACCCTCGAACGGCAGGGGCGTCGTGTGCTCGACGGTGTCTCGCTGGAGCTCACCGAGCACCGCATTGCCCTCATCGGGGCCAACGGGTCGGGCAAGAGCACCCTGGCACGATGCGTCATCGGGCTCGAGCGGCCCACGGCAGGGCGGGTGCTGGTCAACGGGCTCGACGTGCGGCGCCACGCCCGGCGGGTGCGGCGTGACGTGGGCTTCCTGTTCAGCGATCCCGACCATCAGGTGGTCATGCCGACGGTGCGCGAGGACCTCGAGTTCTCCGCGCGGCGCCGCGGGTGGTCGGCGGAGCAGCGGGCCGATGCGGTGGACGCCGCCCTGCAGCGCGCCGGGCTGCAGGACCACGCCGACCACCCCTGCCACCTGCTCTCCGGAGGGCAGAAGCAGCTGCTGGCGCTGTCGGCCGTGCTCATGGCCGGTCCGAGCGTGCTGGTGGCCGACGAGCCCACCACGCTGCTCGACCTGCGCAACCGCCGCCGCATCGGCGCCGAGCTGATGGCCCTGCCGCAGCAGGTGGTCATGGTGACCCACCACCTGGACCTGCTGGAGGGCTTCGACCGCGTGGTGGTGCTCGACGAGGGGCGCGTGGTCTGCGACGACGTGCCGGCGGTGGCGGTGCCGTTCTACGAGCGGCTCATGGCGTGAGCGGACGTGCGTGGCCCGGGCGGGGGCGGGCGTGAGCATCGGCATCGCGGTGCCGGGGGACTCCTGGCTGCACCGCCTGCCCGCGGCGTGGAAGCTCGGCGGCCTGGCCGTGGCCACGGTGGGCATGTACCTCGTCGGCACCTGGCCGGTGGCGATGACGGCGCTCGCAGTGGCCGTGCTGGTGCTGGCCAGTGCGCGGTTGCCGTGGAGTGCCCTGCGCGGCCCGGTGCGGGCGGTGCTGGTGCTGCTGGTGGTGCTCGGCCTGGTGCAGTGGTGGCTCGTGGACGGCGTGACCGCCCTGCGGGCCGTGGGCCGGGTGGGGGCGGCCGTGCTGCTGGCCTGGGCGGTCTCGCTCACCACGCCCGTGGCCCAGGTGCTCGCCGTGCTGGAGCGCGCCCTGCGGCCGCTGCGCCGGCTGGGGGTCGACACCGACCACTGGGCGCTGGTGCTCTCGCTGGCCGTGCGGTCGGTGCCGCTCATGGTCGATGCGGCGCAGCAGGCCAACGAGGCCCGCATCGCCCGGGGGCGTCCGCTCTCGGTGCGGAGCTTCGCCATCCCGGTGGTGGTGCGGGCCGTGCGGGCCTCGGAGATGCTCGCCGACGCCCTGCTGGCCCGCGGCTACGAGCCGGCCGGCGGCCGGCGGCGGACGCGTCGTCGAGGCGTCGGCCGGGACCTCGTCCGCCGCGGCTGAGCGGTGGGCCGCTCAGCCCTCGCGCCCGGCGGCCTCGCTCGGCGTCTCCAGCCGGTCCACCAGCTGGCTGGCCAGGCCCGTGTACGTCGCCGGGGTGAGCTCCACCAGGCGCGCCTCGTCCTCGGCCGGCAGACCCAGCCCGCGGATGAAGTCCCGCATCGCCTCCCCGTCCACGCGGCGGCCGCGGGTCAGCTCCTTGAGGCGCTCGTACGGCTGCTCCATGCCGGGCACGCCCTGGGCGGCCAGCGCGCGCATGGTGGACTGCACCGGCTCGCCCAGCACCTCCCAGTTGGCGTCGAGGTCGGCGGCCATCTGCTCCGGCACCGCGTCCAGCCCGTCCAGGCCCTTGCGCACGTTGTCCAGCGCCAGCATCGAGTGGCCCAGCGCCACACCGATGTTGCGCTGCATGGAGGAGTCCGTCAGGTCACGCTGCAGGCGGCTGGTCACCAGCGTGGAGGCCAGCACGTCGAGCAGCGCGCAGCTCACCTCCAGGTTGGCCTCGGCGTTCTCGAAGCGGATCGGGTTCACCTTGTGCGGCATCGTGCTCGAGCCGACCGTGCCCTGCCCGCGCACCTGGGCGAAGTACGCCATCGAGATGTAGGTCCACACGTCGGTGCAGAGGTTGTGCAGCACGCGGTTGAAGCGCGCGACGTCGGCGTACACCTCGGCCTGCCAGTCGTGGCTCTCGATCTGCGTGGTCAGCGGGTTCCAGTCCAGACCGAGCCCCTCGGTGAAGGTGCGCGAGAGTTCCACCCAGTCGGCGCCGGGAACGGCCACGGTGTGCGCGCCGTAGGTGCCGGTGGCGCCGTTGATCTTGCCCAGGTACTCGGCACCCTCCACGCGGCGCACCTGACGGCCCAGGCGGTGGGCCAGCACGGCCAGCTCCTTGCCCATGGTGCTGGGGGTGGCGGTCTGGCCGTGGGTGCGGCTGAGCAGCGGCACGTCGCGCAGGTCGCGCGCCATCGCGGCCAGCTGGTCGACCACGCCCGATGCGGCGGGCAGCCACACCTGCTGGACGGCCCCCTGGATCATGAGCGCGTAGGACAGGTTGTTCACGTCCTCGCTGGTGCAGGCGAAGTGCACCAGCTCGGTCATCCGGGCCACCTGGTCCTCGCCACGGCCGGCCAGCACCTCCGCCAGGTGCTTCTTGAGGTGGTACTCCACGGCCTTGACGTCGTGGACGGTCTCCTTCTCGATCTCCGCCAGCGCCGCGATGTCCTCGCCGTCGAAGTCCGTGACGATGCTGCGCAGGGCCGCGCGCTCCTCGTCGGTGAACGGCTCGATGCCGTCGAACACCCGCGCGTCGGTCAGGTGCAGCACCCACTCCACCTCCACGTGCAGGCGCATCCGGTTGAGGGCCGCCTCCGAGAGGTGGTCCACCAGCGGGGCGGCCTGGCGGCGGTAGCGGCCGTCGAGCGGGCCGAGGGCGAGGGCGGGCTGCAGCGTGGAGAGATCGACCATGGCCGCATTCTCGCAGGGCCGCCGGGTGCCCCCGAACGCCGCCGAGCCCGCACCCCCTCGGGGGCACGGGCTCGGCGCGGGTGGGGCGGGGGCTGCCTCAGCGGCGCTCCTGCCAGTCGGAGTACGGGTCCAGCTCGTCGGCGTCCATGCCGGCCGGCAGCTCGCCGCGGCCCAGCCACTCCTGGGTGGAGGTGGCCACCACCGGGGAGGCGTCCTCCGGGTCGGCCGCGACCGGCTCCTCGCCCTCGGCGGCGTCGTCCTCGGTGCCCCAGGTGGACGGGGCCACGTCGGGCAGCTGGTCGTCCTCGGGGAAGTCGGCCTCGGGGGCGTCCACGGTGCCGGGCTCCACGGCCTCGCGCTCGTCGGTGGGCTGCACGTCGTCCCAGTCGTCCTCGTCGGAGACCAGGTCGTCGTCGCCGCCGGCGGTGGTGGGCACGTCCTGACCGGTGGTGTCGGCCGGCAGGGTGTCGTCGTCACCGCCGGGGCCCACGAAGTCGGTGAGCTCCTCGTCCTGCGCGTCCTCGGTGCCGGGCTCGCGGTAGTCCGGGAACTCGATGTCGTCGGCGTCCTCGGCCTCGATGCTGTGCAGCTCGCCCGGGTCGGTGCTGGTGCCGGCCTCGATGTCGCTCGGGTCGTCGTCGGGGTCGGTGTCGGCCAGCGGGGCCGCGGCGTGGTCGTGCTCGCCGGCCACGGTGATCTCGTCGTCCGGGTCGAGATCGGTCAGGGCGCCGTCGGGGTCCTGCACCACGGCGTCGCGCGGGCCGTCGGTGTGCTCGTCCACGGTGGTGCTGCGCACGGTGGTGTCCGTGCCGTCGACGGTGCGCAGCTCGGTCTCGGAGTCGGTCGTGGCGTCGGACTCGTCGCCCTCGTCCTCGAGGGTGTGCACGGCGGCCGGGGCGGCCTCGCGGTCCTCGTCCTCGTCACGCTCGACGGCCTCGTCGTCACCCAGCGCGTGCGCGCCGTCGGCGGTGTCCGGCAGGTCGGCGATGTCCACCACCTGGGTGTCGTCGTCGGAGTCCTGGTCGAACAGGTCGGTGGGCTCGTGCCCCACCACCTCGTCGGCAGCCGCGCCGGACGCGCCGGACGTGCCGGCCGTGGCGGCGGCCCGGGTGCCCTTGCCGCGCCTGCCGGCCGTGCCCGACGTCGCCGGCTGGGCGGACGCCGTGGTGCGGCGGGCCGCCGGGCGGGCGCCCCCCTCGAGCTCGTCCTCGTCGGCGTCCCGGCCGAAGTCGTCCAGCCCGTCGTGCTCGTCGATCTCCGGGTAGTCCTCGCCCCGGCGCGAGAGGCGGTCCTGGACCGCCCCGCCCTGGGTCATGAACCAGACGATCCCCACCACCAGTGCCAGCAGCACGACGGCGACGATCCACTCCAGTGCTCCCCACTCGCCCATGCGGTTTCCTCCAACGCGTCTCGGGGTCGATCACTCGGTCAGCAACCACGGGCACCCGGGGAGGGGCCGCGATCAATGGCCACAGCCTAGACGTCGGCCCGGGGCCGGGCCCGGCGAGCCGCTCAGGTGGGCAGCAGGGTTCCGGCGGCCACCAGTGCGGGGGCCACCGCCAGTGCCCCGGCCGCCACCGCCACCAGCGCGGCCCGCAGCGGGTGGGTGCGCCCCACCCCGGCGAGGGCGTCGATCCGCGCCACCGCCGAGGCGCTGCCGGTGCTCACGCGGGCCAGCGCCTGCCCCATCGTCACCGCCCCCACCTCCCGGGCGCCGGCGCGGTCGGCGAGCAGCTCCACCAGCAGCTCCACCTCGGCCAGGGCCCGCGGGTGGCGCAACGGGGCGGGCACGGCGGCGTCCATGACGCTGAAGAACTCGCGCACCAGGTCGTGGCGGCGGCGCAGGTGCTCGCGCTCGTGGCAGTACACCCCGTGCAGCTGGAGCTGGCTCAGCCCCTCCACCACCGGGCGCGACATCACGATGCGGGCGCGGCGCCCCGGCAGGCACCAGGCCACGGGGGCGTCGGCGTCGATGACGCGCAGCCGGTCGCGCACGCCGTGGCGGGGGTCGAGCAGGTCCACGGCCTCGCGGTGGCGGCGGCGCAGGGCGCGCAGGTCCGTGCCCACCAGGTGGGCGGCCAGCAGCAGCCGAGCCACGAGCACCGCCGAGAGCAGGGCCGCGCCCACCACCACACCGGGGTGCACGCCGTCGTCGGTGGTGAACAGGCCACCGAACTCGTGGGCGGCCACCAGGGGCAGCAGCACGATGGAGGCCAGGCCGCCGACGGCGCTGCCCTGCCACAGCAGGAGCCCCGCGGCTGGGGTGGCGCGGAGGCCGGTGAGCAGGGGGAGCAGGACGGGGGTGCCCAGGGTGAGCAGCACGGCCAGTGCTGCGAGCACCAGGGTGGGGGACATCGCACGCATGCTACGACGCCGTGCACCCCGGGGTGCACGGCGTCGTAGCGGTCCAGGTTGGGCCGGTCAGTCGGCGGCGGACTCCAGGCGGGCCAGGGCCTCGCGGAGGGCGTCCACGTCCTCGGCGCCGGCGTCGTCCACGAAGGCCAGCACGGCGGCGCGGCGGTCGGTGGGGCGCAGCTCACCGAGGGTCTCGGACATGAGTCGGGCCACGAAGCCCTCGCGGCTGGTGGCGGGGTTGTAGGCGTAGGCGCGGCCCTGCTTGGTGCGGTCGAGGAAGCCCTTGCGGCTCAGGCGGTCCATCACCGTCATCACGGTGGTGTAGGCGATGTCGCGGGCGGCGCCGAGCGTCTCGTGGACGTCGCGCACGGTGAAGCCCGTGGGCTGCGGGGCCTCGTGGTCCCACAGGTGGTCCATGATGGCCTGCTCGAGATCGCCCAGACCCGATGCGGTGTTCGACATGTCAGCTCTCCCCGGTGGTCGACGGGCCGGTTGGCCACGACTGTGCATAGTACGCCCGGCCGTCGTAGGTGTGGCAGGGGGTGGTGCGTCACCCGGCCGCGCGCTCGAGCCGCACGGTGGCGTCGCACCAGTCGCGGCCCTCCTCGCGGTGGCTCACCAGCACCACGGAGCGATCCCGGGTGGCCGCGCCCAGCTCGTCCATCACGGCCGACGCGGTGGGCCCGTCCAGGTGCGCCACCGGCTCGTCGAGCAGCACCACCGGCCGGTCGCCCAGCAGCACCCGTGCCAGGCCGATGCGGGCCTGCTCGCCGCCGCTCACCGCGCGGTGGCCGGCGCCCAGCATCGTGTCCAGGCCGTCGGGCAGGTCGGCGAGGAAGGGGCCCAGCCCGGCGCGCTGCAGGGCGTCGGTGAGCACGGCGTCGTCGGCACCCGGGCGGGCGGCACGCAGGTTCTCGCGCAGCGACGAGGCGAACACGTGGGGCGAGTCGTCCTGGAAGGCCACGGCGGCGCGGGTGGTGGCCAGGGGCAGGTCGAGCACGTCGTGGCCGTCCTGGGTGGAGCGGCCGGCCGAGGGGTCCAGGTGGCGGGCCAGCACGGCCAGGGCGGTGGACTTGCCGGAGCCGCTGGGACCGGTCAGGGCGATGCGGCGGTCGGGCGGCAGGTCCAGGTCGAGGCCACGGAGGGTCTCCTCGGCCTGCGGGGTCCAGCGGGCGGAGAGGCCCTCCAGACGGAGGTGCGGGCGGGCGGAGACGGGCTGCGCGGGGTCGGGTCGGCCCGCGTCGGGCTGCGTTGGGTCGGGCTGCGTCGTCCTCGCCGGCGCGTCCCCCGCCTGCGCCACGGCCGGCTCCTGCGCCAGCAGGGCCTCCACACGGTCGGCGGCCACCCGGGCACGGGCGTGGGCGCTCGCGGCATCGGGCACGCCGGCCAGCACGTCGGCCAGGGCCAGCGGGGTGAGCACGAGCAGCGCGGTGAGCGGCCCGCCGAGCCCGGTGGACGGCGCCCCCCACGCGGCCACGGCCACCACCAGCCCCGCCAGCACCCAGCTGCCGGCGCGCACCAGCCCCTGCGCCAGGGCGCGGCGCCCCACGTGGCGGGCCACGGCGGCCTCGGCCTCGGTGAGGGCGCGCAGCAGGGTGGGGCCGGCGCCCATGGCGCGCACCTCGTCGCAGCGGTCGGCCAGCGTGTGGGCGGCCTCCCAGGTGCGCTCGCGGGCGGCCAGCTCGGCGGCCTGCGTGCCGGCGGTGCGGCGCTCCGCCCACGCGGCGCCGGCCACCACCAGCCCGGTCTGCGCGGCCACGAGCAGCCCCACCACGGGGGAGGGCACGGCCAGCAGGGCAGCGGCGACGAGGCCCGTGGCCAGGGCGCCCACCGTCGGCACCCACCAGCGGACGGTGGCCATCACCACGTCGTCGAGGTCGGCCACCACCCCGGTGAGCACCCGGGCGCGGCCACGCTGGCCCAGGCGGGCGGGGGTGAGCGGCACGAGGCGGCGGTAGGTCTCCGCGCGGCGGCCCACCAGCTGGTCCAAGGCCACGTCGTGGCTGTCCAGGCGCTCGGCGTAGCGCAGCACCGGCCGGGCGATGCCGAAGGTGCGCACCCCCACGATGGCCACCATGAGCAGCAGGACGATCGGCTGCTCCCAGGCCCGCACGATGAGCCAGCCGGACGTGGCCGTCAGGGCGACGCCCGCCATCGAGGACAGGGCCCCCACGAGGGCGGCGCGCCACAGCTGCGGCGTCGGCCGCACGATGCGGGGCCGGCCGGGGGGTGTGGACGGGCCGGCCTGCGCGCCCGGCGTGGCCTGCGCGCCCGCATATGTCCGGTTCTGGTCCAGAGGTCCGGGCCGGGAGGCGTACCTCTGGACCGCAGACGGATCTCTGCGCGGGGCGGGCTGGGGCGCCGGCGCCTGGGCCACGGGGGCGCCCACGCGCCCGTCGGCCACGCGGACCTGCAGGTCGGCCACCGCGGCCAGGGCGTCGCGGTGCGTCACGGCCACCACCAGCCGGTGGGCGGACTCCTCGCGCAGCACGCGGTGCACCACGGCGGCGGTGTCGGCGTCGAGGTGGGCGGTCGGCTCGTCGAGCAGCAGCACCGGGGCGTCGTCGAGCAGCGCACGGGCCAGCCCCAGCCGGGCGCGCTCGCCGGCGGAGAGCCCCTGCCCGTCGTCACCGAGCGGCGTGGACCACCCCTGCGGCAGCGCCTCCACCACCTCGAGCAGGCCCACCCGATCCAGCACGGCGGCCAGCTCCTCGCACGGCGCCGCGGCAGCAGCCGGCACCAGTCGCAGCGCATCCTCCACGTCGCCGCGGGGC
The DNA here is from genome assembly GCF_042433515.1 of Kytococcus schroeteri. Lineage (NCBI taxonomy): Bacteria > Bacillati > Actinomycetota > Actinomycetes > Micrococcales > Kytococcaceae > Kytococcus > Kytococcus schroeteri. Next base: position 31,267 of record NZ_JBHLVH010000005.1, read on the forward strand.
AGGAAGGGCCGCTGCGTCACCAGGTGCGTGCGCGGTGCCTCCACGCGTCCGGTCGCCGGGTCCAGCAGCCCGGCCAGCAGCCACAGCAGCGTCGACTTGCCCGAGCCCGACGGACCGGTGACCGCCACCAGCCCCCGCCCGGGCAGCCCCCACCCGTCCGGCAGCTCGATGGCGGGACCCTGTGCGTGGGCAAACCGCACGCCCGCCGCCCGCACGCCGTCGCGCGCACCCCCGGCCGCCGGCGCGCGCCCGGCCGCGTCCCCCTCGAGCAGCGGAAGCACCTCCTCCAGCGTCTGCGCCCCGTCGGCCGCGCTGTGGAAGTCCGCCCCCACGCGCCGCACCGGCCAGTACGCCTCCGGCGCCAGCAGGATGGCGGCCAGTCCCACCATCAGACCCAGCTCGCCGTGCGCCAGCCGCAGCCCCACGAACACGGCCACGATGGCCACCGAGATGGTGGAGAGCAGCTCCATGGCCGCCGTGGTGAGGAAGGCCGTGCGCAGCGTGCGCACCGTGGCCCGCCGGTGGGCCTGCCCCACCTCCTCGATGCTGCGCACCTGCCGCTCCGCCCGGCCCAGGGCCACCAGCGTGGGCAGCCCGCGCATCACGTCCAGGAAGTGCCCGGCCAGGGCGTCCAGGGCGCGCCAGCGGCGGTCGGTCTCGGCGGCCGTGGCCTGCCCGATGAGGGCCGCGAACACCGGCAGCAGCGGCAGCGTCAGCAGCACCACCACGGCGCTGGACAGGTCCACCCACGCCAGCGCCGCCACCACCAGCACCGGCACCGCACCCGCGGCCACGAGCGAGGGCAGGTAGCTGGCCACGTACGGCTCCACCTGCCCCACGCCGGCCGTGAGCCGCGTGGCCGAGCGCCCCGGCCCGCCGTCCAGCCACCGCCGGGCCAGGGCCTCGCGCAGCGCCCCGGTGACCCGCGCCCCCGCCACGGCCGCCCGGCGGTGCACCCACCCGGCCAGCAGGCCGCGTGCCGCCAGCAGCCCGGCCACCGCCAGCGCGGGGACGAGCAGGTCGGTGCCCGCCCCCATCGGCCCCAGGTGGCCCAGCGACGGCGCGGCCACCCCCGGCCCGATGCCGGGCGGCACCGGCTGCCCGGTGGCGCCCCGGTAGGCCGCAGCCACCACCGAGGTGGCCAGCCACGCCACGGCCAGCGCCTGCAGCACGGCCACCACGCCCTGCAGCACCACGGGAAGCGCGACTGCTGCGACCTCCTTCCGTGCGGTGGGGAGGAGGCGCAGCAGTCGCGGGTCGAAGGGCTTCACGGGGTCATTCTCAGGCCCGGTGGGCTCCCTCGAGGGGGCGGGTGGCCTCGGTGCCGTAGGCCTTCGGGTCGGGGATGTTCGCGGTGCTGATGCGCTTGCGGAACACCCAGTAGGTGTAGCCCTGGTAGAGCAGCACCACCGGGGTGAGCACCAGCGCCACGACGGTCATGATGCCGAGCGTGTAGTCCGTGGCCGAGGCGTTCTCGTGCGTGAGCGAGAAGGCCGCGTCCGTGGTGGACGGCATCACGTCGGGGAACAGGGCGGTGAACAGCGCGGCCACCACCAGGGCGATGGCCAGGAAGCTGCACCAGAAGGCGCCCTTCTCCCGGCCGGCCAGGGCCTCGTGCGCCGCGTCGCGCCCCTGCTTCTGGGCCGTGGCCACCAGGGCCAGGGCGGCCACGAAGGCCAGCAGACCGGCCACCAGCAGCACCCAGCTGGCGGTGTTGCCGGTCTGCAGCATCACCAGCACGGTCCAGGCCACGGTGAGCACGGCCGCCACCAGCCCCACCCTGAGGGCGATGCCGCGGGCGTCGTGCCGCACGTCGCCGGTGGTCTTCAGCGCCACGAACAGCGCGCCGTGGGTGAGGAAGACCGTCAGCGTGGCCAGGCCGCCCAGCAGCGCCAGCGGGTTGAGCAGCGTCCACAGGGTGCCGGTGTACTCCATGTCGGCGTCGATCGGCACGCCCACCACGATGTTGGTGAACGCCACGCCCCACAGCAGCGCCGGCACGAACGAGCCGACCACGAGGGCGACGTCCCAGCGCGAGCGCCAGGTGTCGGAGTCCTCCTTGTGGCGGTACTCCAGTGCCATGCCGCGCAGGATGAGGCCCACGAGGATGAGCAGCAGCGGCAGGTAGAACCCGCTGAACAGGGTGGCGTACCAGTGCGGGAAGGCCGCGAAGGTGGCGCCACCGGCGGTCAGCAGCCACACCTCGTTGCCGTCCCAGTGCGGGCCGATGGTGTTGATGACGGTGCGCCGGCGGCGCTCCGCGGTGGCCGGGTCGGCATCGCGCCCCAGCACGGGCACGAGCATGCCCACGCCGTAGTCGAAGCCCTCCAGGACGAAGTAGCCGATCCACAGGACGGCGATGAGGACGAACCAGATGATGGACAGTTCCATGACGATTCCGTGTCTCCCGTAGGTCTCGTGGCTCAGTAGGCGAACACGTGCGGTTCGTCGTCGGCGGTCATGCGCTGCGCCTTCCCGGCGTCCGCGTGCTCGGCGCCGGCGGAGGCGTAGCGGAGCATGAGCTTCACCTCGATGACGGCCAGCGCGCCGTAGAGCAGGGTGAAGACGACCATCGAGGTGAGCACCTCGGCGACGCCCACGCCGGGGCTCACGCCGTCCTCGGTGTTCATGAGGCCGAACACCACCCACGGCTGGCGGCCCATCTCGGTGAAGATCCAGCCGAAGCTGTTGCCCAGCAGCGGCCCGAACAGGGCGGCCAGGGCGGCCGGGTACCACCAGCGGCTGGTGAGGGAGCGACCGCCACGGGTGCCCCACAGCACGGCGGCCGCGGCGAGCATGCCCAGGGCTCCGGCGCCCATCATGTAGCGGAAGGACCAGTAGGTCACCATGATGTTGGGCCGGTAGTCGCGGACCTCCAGCAGCGGGTCGCCGGAGCCGCCATAGACCTTGGCGTACTCCTCCTGCAGCTGGTTGATGCCCTCGACCTTGCCGTCGACGTCGCCGGTGGCCAGGAAGCTCAGCACGCAGGGCACGGTGATGGCGAACTTCTCGTGCTCGCCGTCGGGGGTGCCGATGGTGAGGATCGAGAAGGAGGCGCAGGAGTCCTCGGTGTCGTAGAGGGCCTCGGCGGCGGCCATCTTCATGGGCTGCACGTCGGTCATGATCTTGCCCTGCACGTCGCCGGTGACGACCACGCCGAGCGAGGCGACGAGCATGATCCAGGCGCCCAGGCGGGCGCCCTTGCGGTACATGCCCTCGTCGGCCGGGAACTTCTTGCGCCACAGGTGCCACACGGCCACGGCGACCACGAGGCCGGCGCCGGTGGCGTAGGCGGCCGTGGCCACGTGGGGGAAGGTCACGAGCTGCACCGGGTTGGTGAGCACGGCCCAGAAGTCCACGAGCTCGGCGCGCCCGGTCTCCGGGTTGTTGCGGTAGCCCACCGGGTTCTGCATGAACGAGTTGGCGGCCAGGATGAAGTAGGCGCTCAGCAGGGTGCCGATGTGCACCAGCCAGATGGCCGCGTTGTGCAGCGCCTCGGGGATGCGTCCCCAGCCGAAGAGCCACAGGCCGAGGAAGGTCGACTCCAGGAAGAAGGCCAGGAGGGCCTCGATGGCCAGTGGGGCGCCGAAGATGTCGCCGACGAAGCGGGAGTAGTCCGACCAGTTCATGCCGAACTGGAACTCCTGCACGATGCCGGTGACCAGGCCGAGCGCGAAGTTGATGGTGAAGAGCTTGCCGAAGAACTTGCTGAGGCGGAGCCAGTCCTCGTGGCGCGTGCGGATCCAGAGGGTCTGCATGAGCGCGACGACGAAGCTCAGGCCGATGGTGATGGGGACGAAGAAGAAGTGGTAGACGGTGGTGATACCGAACTGCCACCGGGCGAGTTCGAGTGCATCCATGTCTGCTCCCGCAGAGGTAGTGGGCCCAAGGGGTCGGCCGGTGCGATCGGGATCTCCGAGCGACCTGTTGACGATCAAATACTACGCCGCTTCGTAGTTGCGCCGTAGCACAGGCCCACCTCACCACATCGCAGCGGGGTGGGTGCACCCTCTGCACCCACCCCCCTCGGCACCCTGGCCCCTCGGGTCCCGCGCGCCCCGTCTCAGCCGTTGCGCTGGTCCACGATGCGCCGCGCCTTGCCCACCGACCGCTCGATGGTGCCCACGCCGCCCACCACCACGCGGGCCGTGGTGCCGATGCGGTTCTTCACCTCGTGCTGCACCACGCCCGCCAGGTGGTCGTACAGGTGCTCCGCCACGTCGGGCTGCGCCTCGATGGTGACCGTCAGCTCGTCCATGCGCCCCGGACGGGTGAGGATGCACTGGAAGTGCGGCGTCAGCCCCTCGATGCCGAGCACGATCTCCTCGATCTGCGTGGGGTACACGTTCACGCCGCGCACGATCATCAGGTCGTCGGTGCGGCCGGTGACCTTCTCCATGCGGCGCATGCCCGGGCGGGCCGTGCCCGGCAGCAGCTTGGTGAGGTCGCGCGTGCGGTAGCGCAGCACCGGCATCGCCTGCTTGGAGAGCGAGGTGAACACCAGCTCACCCACCTGCCCCTCGGCCACCGGCTCGCCGGTGAGGGGGTTGACCACCTCGGGGTAGAAGTGGTCCTCCCAGATGTGCAGGCCGTCCTTGGTCTCCACGCACTCCTGGGCCACGCCCGGCCCCATCACCTCGGAGAGGCCGAAGATGTCCGTGGCGTGCATGCCGGCGCGCTCCTGGATCTCCTGGCGCATCGCCTCGGTCCACGGCTCGGCGCCGAAGACGCCGATCTCCAGAGAGGTCTCGCGCGGGTCGATGCGCATGAGCTCCATCTGGTCGAGCATGGCCAGGAAGTAGCTGGGCGTCACCGTGATGGCGCGGGGCCTGAAGTCCTGGATGAGCTGGATCTGCTTCTCGGTCTGCCCGCCGGACATGGGCACCACGGTGCACCCGAGCTTCTCCGCGCCGTAGTGGGCGCCCAGGCCGCCGGTGAACAGGCCGTAGCCGTAGCTGTTCTGCAGCATGTCACCGGGGCGCACGCCGGCGGCGCGCAGCGAGCGGGCCACCACCTGGCCCCAGGTGTCCAGGTCCTCGCGGGTGTAGCCCACCACGGTGGGGCGGCCGGTGGTGCCCGACGAGGCGTGCACGCGCACCACCTGCTCGCGGGGCACGGCGAACATGCCGAAGGGGTAGTTCTCGCGCAGGTCGGCCTTGGCCGTGAACGGCAGCCTGGCGAGGTCCGAGAGCTCGCGGAGGTCGTCCGGGGTGGCGCCGACGGAGTCCAGGGCCCGGCGGTAGTGCGGCACGTTCTCGTAGGCGTGCCGCACCGACCACTGCAGGCGCTCCAGCTGGTGGGCGCGCATCCGGTCCACCGACCAGGTCTCGGCCTCGTCGTAGAGGTCGGGCCGCTCGTCGACCCGGGGGAGGCCGGTGGGCTGGGCGGCGGTCGAGGAGGGCGAGGGCGGATTCGGGGGCGTGGTGCTCATCGCCTCAGTGTGCCCCCGGTCACATGCGCGGGCCGATGGGGGTGCGCTCGTCGCGCCCGGTGGCGGCGAAGTCCGGCTCGGTGAACTCCTCGCCGCCCGACATCGGCGCCCCGGCCTCGCGCGTGCGGCCCACGATGGTCTCCTGCTCGCGCAGCGGGGCACGGTCCCAGGTCTCGATGACCATCGCGATGCTGCGCGCCACTAGGCAGGAGCCGCCGGCCATCCACGCGGCGCGCGGGTCGTCCTCGGGCGTCACTTGAGCACCGCCGGCGTCATCTGCGAGAGGGGCTCGCTCAGGGCGTTCACGGCATCGGACAACTTCTTGACGTCGGCCTCGGAGAGGTCGGTGTACGAGGCGAAGCCGTCCTTGCCCTGGCGGTGCTCGTCGAGCAGGGCCTGCAGGGCGTCGAAGCGCTTGGCGATGGTGCCCGAGAGCTCCGGGTCCTTCTTCTCCAGCAGCGGCTTGAGGTTCTCGTAGGCCACCTTCGCGCCGTCCACGTTGGCCTGGAAGTCGTACAGGTCGGTGTGGCTCCAGATCTCCTCCTCGCCGGTCACCTTGCCGGTGGCCACCTCGTCGAGCAGGCCCTTGGCGCCGTTGGAGATCTGGTCGGCGGTGAAGTCCATCGTCCGGGTGCGGTCGTGGAGGGTCTCGGTGTCCTTGACCAGCTTGTCGGCGATCTTCGCGCGCTCGGCGTCGGTGAGGGGCTCGTACTTCGTGCCGCCGTTGGCCTTGGCATCCGGGGCCCACAGGTCCTTCTCGGCCACGTGCCAGCCGGTCCAGGCGGTGCCCTCCTCGACGTCGGCCTCGCGGGCGTCCGTCTTCCCGTGGTCTCCGCACCGCCCGCGGGCGTCCGTCGGCCCGGCCGGTGTTCCTCGCCGACCGGGCCGTTCATCTCACCGCCCCGGCAGTGCCCGGCTCCGTCCGGTGAACACCGCCACGACCGGCCACTCCTCGAGGTCCGTGGGCACGCCACCGGTGCCGTCCTCACTCTCCGCCCCTGCCCCTTCGCCCCCACCGGCCTGCGTCAGCGGGTGTCCCTCGGGAGCCTTGCGGACCACGACGTCGGTCATGCCGCTGCGACCCCATGTGAACCGCTCGGTCCCCACGCCCACGAGCACGTCCCCGAGCCGCGTGGGCGCCAGGAAGTCGATGTCGCAGTGGGCCGCCACCGTGGTGGTCCCGCTGCTGTTGCAGGTCAGCGCGAAGATGCTGTCGCAGAACACGAACACCATGCCTCCGTGCGTCGTGCCGTGGCCGTTCACCATCGACTCGGTGATCGTCATCCGGGCCACACTGCGGCCCAGGCCGTCCACGCGGTCGACCTCGAGCACGTCGATGCCCATGTGCCGCGACGCCCCGTCGGTCTCCCACATGCGGCGCACGTGGGCGAGGTCGGTGCCGTCGGTGGCGGTGTCGCGCAGTCCGTCGTGCCAGGTCATGCGTCGTCTCCCCTCGCGTTCTGCTTCTGCGTGTGCGCCTCGCCGTCCTCGACCGCGCCCTCGACGAGCGCCACGAGGGCCTCGCTCGGCCGGTAGCGCCCACCCGGGTACGCGGCGTCCATGACGCGCAGGTTCTCCAGCACGGTGGCTGCACCCAGCTCGTCGAGCCACTCGAACGGCCCCTTGGGGTAGTTCGTGCCCAGCCTCATGGCGGTGTCCACGTCCTCGCGGGTGGCCTCACCACGGTGGACCAGGTCGACGGCCTCGTTCACCAGCATCGAGAGCGTGCGGGCCACGACGTTCGACTCCACCGGTCCGGTGGCCAGCGCGCGGGCCGCGAACTCGTCGCCCTCGGCGTCCTGGGGTGCGCCGTCCTCGCCGTAGGCGTAGACGCCGCGGCCGGACTTGCGGCCGAGCGTGCCGGCGTCCACGAGGTCCTTCTGGTAGGCGGTCGGCTCGTAACGCGGGTCGCGGTCGGTCTGCTCCCAGACGCTCTCTCCGACCGCGTAGTTCACGTCCTGCCCGATGAGGTCGGTCAGTCGGAAGGGCCCCATCGCGAACCCGGCGTACCGCGTGAGGGCCAGGTCCAGGTCGGCCGGGCTGGCCGAGCCGCGCTGCGCCATCCGCTGGGCCTCGCCGTAGAACGGCCGGGCCACCCGGTTGACGATGAACCCGGGTGTGGACGTGCACCGCACGGGCGTCTTGCCCCACGACCGCACCAGCGCGGTGGCGCGGTCCAGTGCCTGGGGGGAGGAGTTCCCGCCGCGCACCACCTCCACGAGCTTCATGAGCGGCGGCGGGTTGAAGAAGTGCAGGCCGATCACGCGGCCCGGCTCGTCCACACCCTCGGCGATGGCGGCGATGTCCAGGCTGGAGGTGTTGCTCGCCAGCAGGGTCTCGGCGGGCTGGTGGGAACCGAGCGTGCGGAAGATGTCCTGCTTCACGTCGAGGCGCTCCACGGCGGCCTCGATCACCAGGCCCATCGGTGGCAGGGCGGTCAGATCCCCGTCCGCGGCGGGGCCCACCACGAAGTGGCCGATGGCCTCCTCAGCAGCGTCCGCGGTGATCTTGCCCTTGCCTGCGAGCTTGCGGAGGGTGGACGTCAACCGCTCCACGGCCTCGGCGGCGGCGCCGGGGCGCACGTCCACCAAGTGCACGTCGTGTCCGGCCTGGGCGGCCACTTGGGCGATGCCGGCCCCCATCGACCCGGCGCCGACGACGGCGACGGGCGGCAGCGCGTCGGGGGTGCTGGGCGTGCCGGAGGGCTGGGGGGTCTGGGTCATGTCCGCCTCGTGGTCGTGGTCGTGGTCGTGGGTGTGGTCGTGGACGTCCTGCTCGTGGTCTGCGTGGCGGCCGGGGTGGTGTCTGTCGTGCAGCGGCTGACACCGGTCACCGGACGTGTGCCACGTCACTACGCTACGGGTATGACTGAGACGACCGTGCAGCCCTCCTCCACCACCCCGCCCCAGGTCCCGGCCGCGGCGCAGGCGCTCGTGGAGAAGCACCGCGAGGCCCTGTCCGAGGCCACGGCCGCCCTGGAGGCCCGTTCCTTCCACAGCCGTTACCCCGAGTCGCCCTCCCCGAAGGTCCACGGCGAGGACGCCGCCCCCACGGGCCTCAAGGCCCACCAGGAGACGCTCGGCACGACGTTCGAGTCGCTGTCGTCGCAGCCGACCACCGGTGCGTGGGTGGGTGCGGAGAGGTCCCCGTACGGCCCGGAGCTGGGCGTCACCTACCCGCAGCTCGACGTGGCCGCCGCCATGCAGGCCGCCACGGCTGCGCAGAAGGCCTGGCGCGATGCCGGCGCCGAGGCCCGCGCCGCTGTCTGTGTCGAGGTGATCGACCGCATCGCCGCCCGCCCGTTCGAGATGGCCCACGCGGTCATGCACACCTCGGGCCAGCCGTTCGTCATGGCCTTCCAGGCCGGAGGCCCGCACGCACTGGACCGCGCCCTGGAGGCCGTGACGGTCGCCCTGGCCGAGCAGCGCAAGGTGCCCGAGTCGGTGGTCTGGGAGAAGCCTGCCAAGGGCGAGCCGATCCGCATGCAGAAGGACTACCGCGTCATCGGTCGCGGGGTGGGCCTGGTCATCGGCTGCAACACCTTCCCCACCTGGAACGCCTACCCGGGCATCTTCGCCTCGCTGGCCACCGGCAACGCCGTGGTCGTGAAGCCGCACCCGATGGCGATCCTGCCGCTGGCCATCACCGTGGAGGTGGCCCGTGAGGTGCTGGCCGAGGCCGGCTTCGACCCGGCCCTGGTGCAGCTCGCCCCGGAGGAGCAGGGCGGCACCCTCGCCAAGGACCTGGCCCTGGACCCGGCCGTCAGGATCATCGACTACACCGGCGGCCCGGGCTTCGGTCACTGGCTCGAGACCGAGGCCGCGTCGGCGGGCAAGCTCGTCTACACCGAGAAGGCCGGCATCAACACGGTCGTCGTGGACTCGTTCTCCGACCTGCGCGCAGCCACCGGCAACCTGGCCTTCTCGTTCTCGCTGTACTCCGGCCAGATGTGCACCGCGCCGCAGAACGTGTACGCCAAGGCCACCGGCATCGCGACCCCGGACGGCGAGCTGACCGCCGAGGAGTTCGCCACCTCCCTGGGCAAGGCCATCACGGCCTTCAACAAGGAGGACGCCAAGGCCGTCGAGATCCTCGGCGCCACGGTCAACGACGACGTCCGTGCCCGCGCCAACGACTTCGCCGGCCTGGCCGATCGCCTCGGCGGCGAGGTCGTCCTGGCCCCGCGAGAGGTCGAGCACCCCACCTTCCCCGACGCGGTCGTGCGCACGCCGGGCATCATCCTGCTCGACGCCGACAAGCAGGACGCCTACACGCAGGAGTGCTTCGGGCCGGTGGTCTTCGTCATCCGCACCGAGTCCACCGAGCAGTCCCTGCAGATCGCGCGCGACACCATCCAGGAGCACGGCGCCATGACCATGGCCGTGTACTCCACGGACGAGGGCGTTCTGGCCGACTCCCGCGAGGCCGCTGCGGATGCCGGCGTGGCCCTGAGCGAGAACCTCATGGGCCAGATCTTCGTGAACCAGACGGCCGCGTTCAGCGACTTCCACGGCACGGGGGCCAACCCGGCCGCGAACGCCGCCTACGCGGACGCCGCGTTCGTGAGCAACCGTTTCCGTGTGGTGACCACGCGCCGCCACGTCTGACGCGGCACCCGCGTGCGCCGGGCGGTGATCCCGCCCCATGGCGTCCCGGAGATCCTCGCGTCCGCCTCGGCCCGTCCCCGGCACCTTCCGGTGGCGGGCCGTGGTGGTGCTCGGCGCCTGGGCGCACCGCTCCCTCAGCCGTCGGCTCACCATGTCGACCCCTCCGTCCGCCACGCGAAGCGCACCGTGGCCACGCCGTGCTCGTCCCGTTCGATCGTGTGGGTCCGTCGTCTGTCGTCCAGCAGCCGGTGATGTCTGCCGCACAGCGGGATCCCGTTGGCGAGGTCCGTCGGTCCGCCACCCGGACGGAGCACCTGCCCGCTCGGTCCCCGGACGGGTGCCCACGGGTCGGCGTGATGGATCTCCGTCCAGGCGAAGGGCCGGTCACAGTCCTCCTCCGCGCAGTGGGAGTACTTCAACGCCAACGCCGAACGCTGCACCTCGCTGAAGAACCGCCGCTGCTGACCGAGGTCGGTCAGCTGCCCGGCTCCTCCCATCACTGCCGGCACGATCCCGGCCTGGCTGGCCAGCCGTCGCACCTGCTCGGCGGAGACGACCGCGCCGGACTCGGTGACGCCGGCCCGGTCGGTCTCGCCGCGCAGGGTCTCGAGGTCCGTGCGCACCAGCAGGATGGCGTTGGTCTTGGTGCCCAGATGGTCGGTGGGCAGGTGGTCGACGAGCTCGGCCAGGGCGCGCCCCTGCTCGTTGCGTCGTTCCAGCTCCCGGTGGCGCGACCCGCCGTCCCCGGTGCTCCCGCTGGCTGCACTGGTCGCAGCACCGCCGGTAGTGCTCTGGGGGCGGTTGCGTCGACGCGGCGAGGCCAGGCACTCCAGGGCCTTCTTGAGCATGTGGGCCTGCAGCTCAGGCAGCACGAACTGGCCGAACCACGTGCCGTCCTGGTTGTCCTTCATCCAGAACGACGCGGCGTCCAGCGCGGCTGTCTCCTCCGCGAGGACCTGTGTGTTCTCGTGCTCGTCCACCCGACGCACGTCGATCCCCAGCACCTCCGGTGCCCGGCGGGCCTCGACCCGCAACCTGCTGGGAGACCGGCGCTGGGCCAGGGCCACGAGGTGCGCCTCCAGACGAGCCATGTCAGCCTCGGGCGTTCCTTCGGGGAGCCCGTCGAGTGCGTCCACCACGATCACGGCGTGACGGTGGCTGAGCAGTCCCTGGTCGAAGGCGTCCGCGAGCAGTGGGTAGCGCGCAGCGGGTGCAGCATCCGTTGGCCCGGGCACCGCGGCGGAGCGGTCCGGGGTCGCGCCCGCCCCGTGGACACCAGGGCTCTGGACCGGCACGAGGCCGGCACCCGGGTGGGGCAGCGGGCCACCCGGCATCGCGTTGCCGAGGGCGTGTGCGAGCTTGCGGTCGCGACTCGCGTCGCGCGCGTCCCTCTGGGCCGCGCGCCCGGCGAACTGGCCGTCGTCGGTGTGCACCGACCGTCCGGACTCTCGCGCTCCGCGCACCACGTCCATGCTGCGCGTGCGGATGCGGTCGCCGCGGTTCGCCAGCACGGTGCTCTGCTCCACCACCCAGGCGAGCTGCGCGCGTTCGAGATCCACCCCGGTGGTGCCCAGTTCTGCCAGGGCCCGCATCACGGCCTCGTCCGCGGTGCGGGCTGCCTCGAAGGCGGCTTCGAGCGCTTCGAGGGGCGCGGGCCCTGCGAGTTCGATCGGTGTGGCCATGTCCCCTCCCTTCGTGTCTGGTCCACCTCGACGACAGTCATCATCGTACAGATGATCCAAGCAAGGTGCAACAGTGATCGAACATGTGGACGAGTGGCTGGTGGTGGGAGTGGAAGGGGTGCACCTGTGGACACGTGGCGCGCGTGGGCCGTCGACGTGTCTTGGGGGAATCGTTATCGGGATCCTGTGGAAAACCCTGCCGGTGGGGTGGTGCGCTGTGCCAAGGTGCCGGTGTTGCCCTTCGTCGCACCGGGAGACCCCTCATGCCCGCTCGCTCGCTGCCCGTGAAGACCGCCGTGCTCGCCGTGTGCGGGGCCCTGTTGGTGGGGGCGTGCTCCTCCGATGCGGAGGGGGGTGGCTCGTCGTCGACCACGCCTGATGCGGTGGAGACCTCCGCGCCGATGTCGTCACCGAGCGACGCGACGGCGCCGGGCTCGCCCGAGCCGAGTGGGGGTGGCTCGAGTGATGCGTCGCCGTCCGGCGGGTCGGGTGCGCCGACGTCGCCGGCGCCCAACACGTCCGACGGTGAGACTCCGGCTCCGCCGGTGATGCCGGCCGCGGCGAAGGAGAACACCGCCGAGGGTGCCGAGGCCTTCGGGATCTGGTACCTGAAAACGCTCAACCACCTTTATCAGCACCCCAAGGCGGGAGTGCTCGAGGAGTTCTCCGAGACGTCCTGTGGAACCTGTGCCCAGCTTGAGTCCACGGTGCGTGAGTCGGCGGCCGAGGGGCACCGAGCCACGAGTTCCCCGATGAAGATTCGCCCCACGGCCCGTGTCACGCCGCTGGGGGGAAAGAAGTGGATGGTCGGGGTGCGGTTCGATCAGCTCAAGACCGACTACGTGGATGAGTCTGGAGCCGTTGTTGAATCAGTTCCCCGGAGTCGGAACTCTGGATTCAGCATGCGCCTGGTGTTCCAAGACGGTTGGCACATCGTGGACATGCCCCTGCAGCGGCACGCCGAGGGTGCCTGACGTGCTTTCCTCGATCGTCTTCATGGCCACAGCCGGATCGGATTGTGATCACCAGATCGATTGTGAAGACTTCGACGACGGCTTCGGTGTCGGCCTGACCGTGGAGGAGGCGGAGGCGCTGGCGGACGCGGTGCCACCCCGTGGTGCCCCACCCGCACCGGGGAAGCCGCCGAAGCTGTACTACGAGTACGTCGTGTTCCCCTCGTGCGGCCAACCACCTGGCCCGTGGGACGGGTACGACTGCGGCCAGACCCACCACGGATGCGCCGGCACACCCTCTGGTGGCCTGCTCTACATGGTCTCCCAGCGCGTCATGCGCACGGAGGGCGACTCCGAGGTCGAGCCGTGGTCCCACCTGGACGACACCTGCTTCCCCGAGGCCGTCCCGGGCCGGTCCGGTGAGGTGGCCGACAAGCGCATCGCCAAGGCCTTCAAGGTCACGAAGTTCGCCCTGCCCGTCCCCACCTGGGACCCGCCCCGCACTGACCCCCTGGTCAACAAACCCGTCTACTTCACCACCACCTTCGCCAAGGCCGGCTACGAGCCGAACGAGACCCGCACCATCCCCCCATCACAGATGCTCGGCCACGACCTGAAAATCCTCCCCGAGCTCAAGAACGTCACCTACCACTTCGGCGACGGCGACCAGCACGGCCCCACCGTCGACACCGGCGGCGAGTACCCCGACGGCAACATCACCCACACCTACACCAAGGCCGGCACCCTCCACCCCCGCATCACCGCCACCTACACCGACCGCTACTCCCTGGACAACGGCCCCTGGCGCCCCCTCGGCATCGAGGTCACCGTGAAGGGCGACCCCGCCACCCTCACCCCCACCACCCTGGTCACCGAACTCGTCCCCAACCCCTGACCCGCCCTGCCAGCAACACTGGAGCCCTCCTCAAAACCCCTGCCCCACAACGCCGCCCGAGGTTGTCCCCGCGGGGTCATAGGCTCGCCCCGTGACCCAGGACCAGCAGTCCGCCCACGCCGCCGACCGCCACGACACCATCCGGGTGCGCGGCGCCCGTGTGAACAACCTCAAGGACGTCGACGTCGACATCCCCAAGCGCCGCTTCACCGTGGTCACGGGCCTGTCCGGCTCGGGCAAGTCCTCCCTGGTCTTCGGCACGCTCGCGGCCGAGTCTCGCCGCCTCATCGACGAGACGTACCCCTCGTTCGTGCAGCAGTTCATGCCGTCCAACCCCCGCCCGGACGTCGACTCCCTCGAGAACCTCAGCGCCGCCGTCATCGTCGACCAGGAGCGCATCGGCACCAACGCGCGCTCCACCGTCGGCACCGCCACCGATGCTGCCGCGATGCTCCGCATCGTCTGGAGCCACCTCTCCGAGCCCCACGTGGGTGGCTCGCAGGCGTTCAGCTTCAACGTCGCCAGCTCCTCGGGGTCGGGAATCCTCAAGGTGGACAAGAAGAACGCCAAGGGCGAGACCAAGAAGGGCGAGAAGGCCACCTTCGAGGTGATCGGCGGCATGTGCCCCGAGTGCGAGGGGCTGGGCACCGTCGCCAGCCTCGACGAGGACCTCATCGTGGACCGCGACCTCTCCCTGGACGACGGTGCGATCCTCGTGCCGGGCTACCCGGTGGACTCCTGGGGCTGGCGCAACTACGCGGAGTCCGGCGGCCTGGACCCGGCCAAGAAGGTGGGCGACTACTCCCAGAAGGAGTGGGACTGGCTGATGTACCAGGACGCCACCAAGGTCAAGATCGGCGACATCAACATGACCTACGAGGGTCTGATCGTGCGCATCCGCCGCACGTGGTTCGGCGACCGCGAGCCCAAGCAGGCCCACATCAAGGCCTACCGCGACAGGATCTCCACCACCGCCGCCTGCCCGGAGTGCCACGGCACGCGCCTCAACGAGGCCGCCCGCACCGCCACCGTGCACGGCAGGACCCTGCCCGAGGTGAGCGCGATGCAGGTGGACGAGCTCGCCCAGTGGGTCGCCGGCCTCGACGAGCCGAGCCTCAAGCCCACCCTCGCCAAGCTCACCGGCATGCTGCAGGCGATGACGGAGATCGGCTTGGGCTACCTCTCCCTGGACCGCGCGTCGTCCACCCTCTCTGGTGGGGAGGCGCAGCGCATCAAGATGGTGCGCCACCTGGGCTCGTCGCTCACGGACATCAGCTACGTCTTCGACGAGCCCACCGTGGGCCTGCACCCGCACGACATCGAGCAGATGGTGGGTCTGCTGCGCTCCCTGCGCGATGCGGGCAACACCGTGCTGGTGGTGGAGCACAAGCCCGCGGTCATCACCGCCGCCGACCACGTCATCGACATCGGCCCCGGATCGGGAACGGCCGGTGGCGAGGTGGTCTACGCCGGCCCCTTCGAGGGCCTGGCCGGCAGCGACTCGGTGACCGCCCAGCACCTCGAGCACCGCCCCACCCTCCGCGACGACGTGCGCACCCCGAAGGGCGCGTTGGAGATCCGCGGCGCGACCACGAACAACCTCAAGGGCGTCGACGTCGACGTGCCGACCGGCGTTCTCGTGGCTGTGACCGGTGTGGCGGGTTCGGGCAAGAGCTCGCTCATCCACGGCAGCCTGGGCAAGCGGGGCGACGTGCTGGTGATCGACCAGTCGCCCATCAAGGGCTCGCGCCGTTCCAACCCGGCCACGTACACGGGCCTGCTCGACCCCATCCGCAGCGAGTTCGCCAAGGCCAACGGGGTGAAGCCGGCGCTGTTCAGCCCGAACTCCGAGGGCGCCTGCCCCGAGTGCAAGGGCGCCGGCGTGATCTACCCCGAGATCGCCCTGCAGAATGCCGCGCCGACCCCGTGCGAGGTGTGCGGCGGGCGTCGCTTCCGCGAGGATGTGCTGGAGTACGAGTACCAGGGCCTGTCCATCGCCGACGTCTTCGACCTCTCCGTGGAGGAGGCCGCCAAGGTCTTCACCAGCGGCAAGGCCAGGACCCTCATCACGCGGATGCTGGACGTGGGCCTGGGTTACATCCGCCTCGGCCAACCGCTGCCCACCCTCTCCGGTGGTGAGCGCCAGCGCCTCAAGCTGGCCGCGCAGCTCAAGGAGTCGGACATCTTCGTGCTCGACGAGCCGAGCTCGGGCCTGCACATGGCCGACACCGCGAAGCTGGTGGACATGCTGCAGGGCTTGGTGAAGGGCGGGGCCACCGTCATCGCCATCGAGCACAATCTGGACGTTGTGAGCCAGGCCGACCACGTGATCGACGTGGGCCCCGGCGCCGGTCGCCAGGGCGGCGAGGTGGTCTTCACCGGCACCCCCGCGGAGCTCACGCTGGCCGACACCGCCACCGGCCGCGCGCTGAAGACCGCCACGGCCTGACGCGGTGACCGTGGCCAACGAGGCCCGGTCTCCCTGGTGGGGCCGGGCCTCGTCGGTCGATAGGGTCGCCGCTCAGCGGGGGATGTCCTCGTCGTGGGGCTGCACGACGTAACGGTCCCCGTCCTCGCTCACGTCCCACACGGTGACCGTCGCGACGGGGCCGTCGGCGGTGCTGACCTGCACCTGGTGGTTGCGGGCCATCTGCTCCCCGGTCAGCTCGCGGACCGTGAGCTCGGAGGCGGCGTCAGCGCCTCCAGCCTTCTCGCGCACGGCGTTCAACCAGTTGCTGGTCTTGGGCTCGAAGCCCTCCCCGGAGAACTCACAGACCGAGTCCACAGTGGCTTCGGGGCCGGTTTCCTTCAACAGGGCCGAGACCACCTCGGTGGGCGTCTCCCGCCCGCTCCCGCACGTGCCCTGGGAGCACCCCGTGATGGAGGCTGCTGTCAGGGCCGCGATCAGTGTAATGCGGATCAGACAGCGGTGGCGAACCATGTGCGTCCCGACTTACCCATGGCGGTGAAGGGCTTGTTGAGGGTGTCGGTGGTGTGGTACGAGAGCAGTGGGACCCCGTTATCGATCTTTGTGACCACCATGGTGTGGTTCATGTTGGCCGACCCACCTTCCTTGTACTGCAGGATGTCACCATTGCGCAGGTCATAGACGTTGGGGAGTCGCCCTGCCTGGCCAGACTTGTTGCGGGCAAAGCGGTAGAAGTTCTCTGCGCCTGCCCAAGTCCAACTTGCCTTGACCGCGAGGCCGCCAGAGTAGTACCACGTCGTGTCGTCTCTGTACCACCCGTTTCGGGTCCGCCACCCGCCTGCCTTAAGGGCTTGCGAGATGAAACTGGTGCAGTCGTTCGAGAACGGCTTGTAGGCGCTGTTCCTGGAGAGGGCGTGCCGGCGACCGTAGTCGCGCACGGTGGTGTTGTTGGCTACGTTCGAGTATCCGGTGTAGATGCCCGCCGCGGTGCCCCCGGTGGGACGCGTCGAGGATGAAGGAACCTGCAAGGCCGGCGGCAGAGGGGGCAACTCGGTGTCGGACGGTTCTACTGACTCGTCGGTGTAGTCGATGCCGAGTGAATCTGCCATGGAAGCTACTGAGGGGTCCGTTCGGACGATCTCAGGGGAGACGGCAAAGAACGTACCTGCCGGAACGCCTTGCGTGGCCTCGTCGACGATAACGAAGGTTTCCATCTCCTCCCACGTCGTTCCAGTGTTCAGGGTGCGGACCGTGTGCAGCGTGACAAGGCGACCGCCCTCGAGCGCGGTGGTGGAGACGGCAGCCGACTGCGTCTTCACGACCAGGAGGCTACCGTCCTCCTGCATGGCGTCATACATGGCGTCGACCCTGTTCGCCTCGGCCCTTACGGACTGCGCATTGGTCTCGGCGTCGGCGGTAGAGTATGCGCCGATCGTCTGGATGCTCCCGTCGGCAACTTGGCTCTCGTTGATTTGCGTGACAAGGGTGGCCAACTCGGCGGCCCCCATTCCAGATGGCTGGGTCGGTGTGTCAGCGGTGGGTGCAGCAGCGGTGGGTGCGGCCAACGCTAAGGAGATCACGGTGATCGTGGACAGGGAACGCAACATGAAGCATCCTTTCGAAAAAGTTGCAGGCAACCTTAGGTTGCAGACAACATTGGGAACGGCGATCCCGGGAGGGTGACGTTCGCGAAGGATGCGCAGAAGTTACGTATGGGATGATCCCGAGAGTTTCAAGATACTTGGGGAGTGCGGGAGTGTCAAGGGGGGTGTCACTATGGGATTCGCCAAGCGGCTGCGCCGGGTGATGCCGTCTCGGAGCATGGCGTGCGGGATATCGCGCCGACGTCGAGCCAGGCAGATCGGGGAGGCGTCGTGCGTCTTGCCCTGGGCGCGCTTTCGGCAGAAGTAGGCGCGGCTGGTGGGTTCGGACATGGCGGCGATGGCCGACAAGGAGGACGCGCGCTCGAGCTGCTTGTTGCCGTCAATGGGAGGGATCCTCGCCACGGCTCAATGTGTCTGATCTTCGGGTGATGGGCGCCAGTCGGGCGTGGGCCGCCGGATGTCCCGATGTGGCGAACGAGCCCCCCGACGTGGTGAGCCAGTCCGAAGGGTCCTCGTCGTGGACCAGTGAAAGCCACCGGGTTGGTGAGGTGGTGCACTGGCGCCTCGGTGTCGACATGGTGCATGCCGGCACTACGACCGGGCAGGCGCTGCAGGGGGCCGTCGGTGGTTGACGAACATGTGGAGGTCCGGCGGGCGCACGCGGGGGATCGGGTCAACCCTCGGGAACTTGGTGCTGCATCTCCTCCGAGCCCTCGAACAGCCCGAACGCCGCACCCGCCGGGGTGGTCAGGTGCGCCGAGCGACCGAACTCGAGTTCCATCACCTCACCCACCTGCCCGGCACCGAGTTCCCGCGCCCTCGCCAGCACCGGGTCGAGTTGCGGCACCAGCGTGTACTGCACCCACAGTGCCTCGGCGCCGGCCTCCAACGGCCCGATGCCGAAGATCCCGTCCTGACCCAGCTGCGCCACCGAGTAGGGCGCCATCTGGTGGTCGAAGGTGAACCCGAACAGCTCGCCGTAGAACGCCTCGGCGGCCGCCACGTCCGGGGTCAGCAGGTCCTGCCAGCAGGGGAAGCCCAGCTCGTCGACCGCGCCGTAGCCCAGCATCCCGTGGCTCTCGTAGAAGGCCACCAGAGCCCCGGCGGGGTCCACGATCGCCGAGAAGCGTCCATGGTCCGGCACCGTGGTGGGCGCGATCTCCTCGGTCGCCCCGAGCTCCAGGGCCTTCGCGTGCGTGACGTCGGCATCGTCGGTGGCCAGGAAGACCGCGGCCACGTCGACCCCGCACGGCAGTGCCGGGCCGATGCCGAACACATGGCGCCCGTCGATCTGGGCCGTGGTGTATCCGCCCATCTCCGGGCCACCAGCGGGGATGTCCATGGCGATCAGTCCGGGCTCGACCTCCCGGGAGAACAGGGCACGGAAGAACGCGGCCGTGCCGTCGGGGTTGGTGGTCCAGAAGTCCCGCCAGATGGGCGTCCCGGCGCGTTGGGTGGTGGTGCGTGCGGTCATGGTGCAGGTCCCTTCAGAGGAATGTGAACGGTGTCCACATGTAGGATGTGTTCACCGTACACATCAAGGAGTCCCGTGCCAAGCCCCCCATCCGATCCCGGTGAGAACCCCGCCCCGCGCGGGGGCTACCACCACGGCGACCTGCGCGCCGCCCTCATCGAGCAGGCGGAGGCCGTGGCCCGGGAGAAGGGTCCGGAGGCACTGACGATGCGGGCGCTCACCCGCCAGGTGGGCGTGAGTGCGAACGCGGCCTACCGCCACTTCGCCGACCGCGCCGCCCTGGTGCAGGAGGTCACCTTCCGGGCCCAGGCGGCCGTGGCCCGCGCGATGGACGCCGCCCGGGCCGGCCTCCCCGCGCAGGCCGATGGGGCGGCTCACCTCACGGCCGTGGGGCGCACCTACATCGAGGCCGCACGGGCCGAGCCCGGGCTGTTCCGCACGGCCTTCACCGAGCCGGCGGACCTCGAGCTCTCCGCCGACCCCCGGGCCGCTGGCGATTCGGGCCTCACCCCCTTCCTGCACCTGTCCGATGCCCTCGACCGCATGGTCGCCGACGGCTCGCTGGCCGCTGAGCTGCGCGAGGGCGCAGAGGCGCCGTGCTGGTCGGCCGTGCACGGGTTCTCGATGCTGGTCGTCTCCGGCCCGCTGCGCAGCGCACCGGACGAGGTGGTCGACGCCCTGGCCGCCCGCACTGTGGCCACCGCCGTGCACGGCATCACCCAGGCGCCGTGAAACCCGCTTGACCGGCAGTGCCCCAGCGGCGAGCCTCCCCCCATGACCACCGCAGCGCCGAACCTCCCCGCCACCACCCCCGACCCGCCGGACACCCGACCCGACCAGGCCTTCCTCGCCGGCGACCGGGAGAACCTCGAGTGGTGGGTGGAGCTGTACCGACAGACCCTGCCGCTCAAGGTCGGCGGGCTCACCGGCGAGCAGCTCGCCCAGCGCGCGGTCCCCCCATCGACGCTGTCGTTGGCGGGCATCGTCCGCCACCTCACCGAGGTGGAGCTGTACTGGTGCGGTGAGGTCGTCGCGGGTGCGGAGGTGCCGGACGTCTACTCCACCCCCGCCTCACCGGACGGGGACTTCCTCGATGCCGGGGCCGCGACCGCCGTACAGGATGTCGCCGCCTTCTCCGATGCGGTGGACCGCGCCCGCGCCTGGTGTGCGGGGGTCACCGACCTCGACGCCCCGGTCGCCGGCACCCGCCACGGGGACCCGGTGAACCTGCGCTGGGTGTACGCGCATCTCATCGAGGAGTACGCCCGGCACCTGGGGCATGCGGACCTGCTGCGCGAGGTCGTCGACGGCCGCACCGGTTACTGAGCGGGCGCCGCCGCTACCCTCGCGACCATGACTGCGACGTCCGCCGACCAGCCGCCCATCGTCGTCACCGGGGTGGTGGTCCGCGACGGCGCCGGCCGCGTCCTCACCGTCCGCAAGCGCGGCACCGAGCGCTTCATGCTGCCCGGCGGCAAGCCCGAGGCGGGGGAGTCGCCGGCGCAGACCGGGGCGCGGGAGCTGGGTGAGGAGCTCGGGCTGCGGGTGGACCCCGCATCGATGCAGCTGCTCGGCGCCTTCTCCGGCCCGGCGGCCAATGAGCCGGGCCGCCTCCTGAAGAGCACCGTCTTCCACGCCCGTCCCGAGGGGGAGCCTCGGGCGGCCGCCGAGATCGACGAGCTGCGTTGGCTCCCGGTGGATGCCGGCGCGCTCGAAGCCGAGATCGCCCCCGAGCTCCTGGCCCCGCTGCTGGCCGACCACGTGCTGCCACTGCTGCGGGATTGACCGGCGAGAAGACTGTGGCGCGGGATCGCGCGACTCCGGCAGGCTGGACCCATGAGCGACGGGAGGGTGTGGTTCACCACGGCCATGCTGGCCGGGCTGGTCCACGCCGCCGCCAGCCTGTTCTGGACCCTCGGTGGTACGTGGCTGCTGGACACGGTGGGTGACTTCGCCGTCGAGATGCAGGAGGAGGGTGCCGCCTCGACCCGCGCGCTGCTGGGTGCCGTCACCCTCGCGAAGGCTGCCGGTGCCGTGGTGCCCTGGTGGGGGCACCGCAGCCAGCCCGCCCCGCGGTGGATCCGGGTGGCCTCGTGGGCAGGCGCCGGGGTGCTGCTCCTCTGGGGCGGTGCCGGGATGCTGGGAGCCTGGGCGGGTCTGGCCGGTGGCGGCACGCTGCAGGACCCGGCGCTCGCGGGGCACGCGCTGCTGTGGGACCCGCTGTTCGTCCTCTGGGGTGCGGCGCTCGCGGCCGGCCTCCGCGCCACCCGCCCCGGCGATCTCGACACCTGATCACTGCGATGTGCGCGGATCCCCGGCGTGTCGCGTCAAAGTGGACACCTGACAACTGCGAGTTGCGGAGGGGGTGAGGGGGGACGGGGTCGGCCCCGGTGAGCGCCGGACCCCGCTAGCGTGCGGGGCATGGCCGAGAACCCGCAGGACACCGCCGTGCTCGAGGACGAGGTCATCGCCCGCCTGGAGGACCACGCCCCGCCGACGGGCACGGACATCGGCAGCCACGGCCTGGTGGTGGAGACCTTCGGTTCCGAGGAGGCCACCACTGCCACGGTGCTGGTGCACGGCGGCTTCTGGCGCCCCGGCATCGACCGCACCCACCTGCGGGCCGCCGCCCATGTGCTGGCCGACCACGGGTTCCGCGTGGCCCTGCCGGAGTACCGCCGTGAGCCGGGCAACCCGATGGGAAGCCTCGCCGACCTGCTGGCCGTGGACGAGCTGCTCACCGAGCAGGGCTGGTACGGGCAGGGGCCCGTGGCCGGCGTGTGGGTGGGCCACTCCGCCGGCGGCACCTTGGCGCTGCTGCGCGCGATGGAGCCCGGCCGGCCCGAGGTGGCGGCCGTCTCCCTGGCGGGCGTCACCGATCTCACGCGCGGCGCGCGCGAGGGCCTCGGTCACGGCGCCGTGACCGACTGGGTGGGCGCCGGGCCGGACGAGGCGTCCGAGGCCTACGACCACCTCGACCCGCGCCGCCGCTGGGCCGACGCCCAGCCGGTGGATGCCGTGCTCGTCCACGGCGCCGACGACGCCACCGTGCCCGTCGCCCACAGCGAGGACTTCGACGCCCCCACCCATGTGCTGCCGGGCGCCCACCACGCGGACCTCATCGACCCCGACTCGCCGCACTGGCACCACGTGCACACGGCCTTCCTCGAGGCCTACTCCGCCCTCTGGCAGCGCACGGTGCAGTGACCTCGGGGGCACCTTTGCCTCGGTCTGCCTCCAAGGGCGTTGGCGCGCAAGGATTTGACGGTCCCCCCCTCGGGGGGATACTCCGGCTCGTTCATTTCGATGAGTCGCTGAGGGGGGTTCAGATGCGTTCGGCCAAGGGTTTGCTTCTTGCGCTGCTGATGACGTGTGCCGCGCCCGGTGCAGGGCTGGCTCTGCTGGGTGGGGTGGGGCGCCCTTCATGGCCGGAGGAACCCCGGAAGCCGTGATGAACGTCGAGGGCCGTGGGCGCATCGTTGTCAGTCGCCTCGATGGCATCTCCCAGCGAGATTGGGACCCTCGGGAGGATGTCGCTCTCCGGAGGGGTGGCCGTGAGATGGCCGCCGCGGTGGAGCGCCCGTTCGGCGAAATGCAGTTGTTCACGGCTCATCCCAATCGAGGGTGTAGTTGGGGTCTGAATCCGCCTGTCTCGAGCAGGCTTCTGGTGATGTAGTTGGTGAGGTTGCGGAAGCCCAGGGCGGAGCCGCGGAGGTGTTCGAGTCGGCCGTTCGTGGCTTCGGTGGGGCCGTTGCTGGTGCCGGGTCGGTCGAAGTAGGCCAGGACGTCCTCTGCCCGCTTGGACAGAGTGCGGCCGAGGGTGACGAGCTCGGTGAGCGCGGCGGGGACGCCGGAGGTCAGGCTGGTGATGAGGTTGCTCATGGCCTGTCGGCCTGCGGTGCGGTCGGGGTGTCGGTAGGCGGCGATCATGCGCTGGTAGATGCCCCAGGTGGCTTCGACCTGGACGTGGTCGTCGTCCCCGAAGAGGGCGGTGAGGCGTTGGGTCTGGCGGTCGGTGAGCAGGTCGGCGCCGGTGTGCAGGGTGCGTCGGGATCTGTAGAGCGGGTCGGTGTTGCGGCCGCGGTGGCCGTGCAGTTCTTGCTGGACCCGGCGCCGGCAGCGGTCGGGGGCGTCGCCGGCGAGGCGGACGACGTGGAAGGGATCCATGACGGCGACGGCCTGCGGGAGCTCTTCGGTGGTGGCGGTCTTGAAGCCGGTGAACCCGTCCATGGCGACGACTTCGAGGCCGTCGCGCCAGGCCTTGGGTCGGGCAGCGAGCCATGTCTTGAACACTTCCTTGGAGCGGCCCTCCACCATGGCCAGCAGCCGCGATGGCCCGGTCTTGTCGCGGACCGGGGTGAGGTCGATGACGACGGTGACGAACTTGTCGCCGCGGTGGGTGTGACGCCAGACGTGTTCGTCGACGCCGATCACCTTCACGGGCTCTTCGGAGTTGAGCGTGGGTGCTTGGGGGTAGGGGTCGAGGTCCCGGGCATGATCTGAGGACTTC
>NZ_JBHLVH010000006.1:0-75036 GCF_042433515.1 Kytococcus schroeteri
CTACCGACTCCGCATGCTCCTCATCGGCGGAGGACTCACCCCATGACCCACGCTCAACTCCGAAGAGCCGGGAATCCCCACGCACACCTCAGCCCGCGCAGACGCCTCCACCGTGCCCTCCTCAGCGATCTCGAAGCGGCTCCACAGCGCAGGGTCCTCCCGGGGGTGCAGACCCACACGGACCGCCCTGCCGGAATCGGCCAGGGCACCGGCCACCCCCATCAACAACTCGGCCCCGGGGGCCGCCTCACCGGTCTCGTCGGGGTGGGTGACCGAGGTGGCGACGACAACGCTGCCGGGTTCCGACCTGTGAGCAGGAAGGTCGTCCAGCGCCGGGTTGCCGACGACCGCGACGTGGGAACGGGGAACCCCGAAATGGGCAGCAAAGACGCCGGCCTCATCCCCGGAACCTGCGGTCATGGCGACAAGGCGCGGACGCAGCTCGGCAGCTCCCGGTGCCTCCTCCGGAGTCAGGTAGGCGAGCGATGCAGCCACGACGGGGACATCGGACAGAGCACGGGCAACCCGTACAGGCCATTCCAAGGCCGAGTTGACCACCAACACGTCAGCACCCCAAGCAGCTGCCTCCGCGACAGTGACCACAGGGGTGGCGTCATCTTCCTCGAGGTGGCTGCGGTCCGGGACGACCATCGCGATCGTCCGACCGGCAACGGACGCCTCATCCAGAAGGTGCTCGATGTGGTAGGTCCCCCAGGGTTCAGAGGTGGCCACCAGGACGCGGACCGGGCGAGCGGCAGCCGCTGCGGCAACAGGCTGGATGGCGGCCCCGAGAGCGGCGCCACCGGTTGCGAGGAGGAAGTGTCGTCGGTGCATGCCGGCAACGTACGGAGCCAGCGTGAACACCCGGTTGCCCACGGACGAACCTCCGATGCGCTCGCCCCCCCCGATCACTCGTCCGCTTTGCCGCACCCACCACGACGCACGCATGGCCCGCCCCCTACCCTGCCCCCATGGAGACCCTCACCAAGACCGCCAACTCCCTGCTCCGCGGCACCGAGGACGTCGCCCTGTCCCCCATCAAGGGCATCTGGGTGGGCGGCAAGATCACTGCCGACGCCTCCGGTGTCTCGTTCGCCCCCAACGGCGTGAACAAGGCGATCCACCCGGTCGACACCACCTGGCACCTGGACTACGACCAGATCCGCGCCGTGCGCGTGCGGTTCGGCGTGGTCACCAAGATCGTGGAGCTGCACGCCGACGACGTGGTGGCCTCCTTCCGCTCCTACGGCGCGCGGAAGCTGGGCCAGGAGATCGCCGCCCGCGCCGGGGTCCCGCTGGAGGGCTGAGCCGGACCGCCCGGCCCGCCTACCCCTCGGTCGGCGCGCCCGCCGCGCCGCCCAGCCACCGCTCCAGCAGCGCCTCCCCGAGCCCGTCCGGCACCGGCCCCCACGCACCGAACACCTGGGCACTGACCAGGCCCACCAAGCCGGCCCACCACGTCATCGCTGCGGCCACCTCGTCCGCCGAGGCGTCGACCCCCAGCTCCGCCACGGCTTCCCGCGCGAACGGCACCAGGACATCGTCCCTACCGGTGGGCACGTCGCCCAGCCCGCCGGCAGCCACCAACTCGAGTACCCGCGCCATCACGCGCGTCCCGGGCCCGCCAGTGCGATCCGGCGACGCCGCGAAGCCCGGCACCGGCGTGCCGTAGAGCAGTCCCCACTCGGCCGGGTGCGCCACACCCCACGCCCGCACGGACCGGGCCAGGGTCCCCAACCGCGCCGCCGCGCCCGCCACCCCGGGACCGTCACCCGGCACCTCGGACAGCGCGTCGTCCACGGCATCGGCCAGGCCGTCGAACGCGTCCACCAGCAGCCGCGTGAGCAGCTCGTCGCGGCTGTCCACGTAGCGGTACACCGCCGAGCTCACCACCCCCACCTCGCGCGCCACCTCCCGCAGCGAGAGCGCCGCCGCGCCCCGCTCACGCAGCTGGGTGCGCCCGGCGGCCAGGATCGCCGCCTCCATTTGGGCCCGGGTGCGTCTGGTCATACGCGCAGTCTGGCAGCCGCTTTAGAGAGCAGTGCTCTTGCGCGCGCACCCCACCCGCCTCTACGCTGCGAGAGCAGTGCTCTCTACCGTCCACCCACGCCCCGGAGCCCCCCCGTGCACGTCCTACTCACCGGTGCCGGCCAGATCGGCCAAGCCCTCGTCCCCCACCTGCTCGCCCGAGGCGACCCCGTCACCGTCCTGCGCGCCAGCGGCCCCGACCTGCCCGGCACCACCACGGTGCGCGGCGACGCGGGCGACCGCGCCCTGCTGGCACGGCTCACCGCATCGACCCCGCCCGATGCGGTGGTGCACACGGTGCACGCGGCCTACGACCACCGCGTCTGGCGCGCCGAGCTGCCACCCCGCGAGCAGGCGGTGATGGATGTGGCCGCGGGCCTGGGCATCCCGGTGGTGTTCCCCGAGTCCGTCTACGCCTGGGGCGATGCCGCCCGCGACCTCACCGAGGGCACTCCCCTCGCGCCGACCACACCCCTGGGCCAGGTGCGCGCCGAGCTGCTCGCCGCTCGCGCGGCGCACCCGGCGCGGACGCTCAGCATCGTGGCCGCCGACCTCATCGGCCCCACCGCCACCACCAGCGGCTCGGTGGCCACGGCTCTGGTGGTGCGCCCGGCGGCGGCCGGCCGGCGCGTGTGGTTCCCCGGCGACCCCGACGCACCTCACGCGCTGACCCACCTGCCGGACCTGGCCCGCGCCCTGCGCCACGCCGCCGCCCACGCCGAACACCTCGCCCCCGGCGGCGATGCCGTGATCCACGCCCCCACCCCGCCCTCGCGCAGCATGGCCGCCCTGGCCGATGCGGCGGCAACGGCCACCGGCGCCGGCCGGGCCCGGGTGACGCGGCTGCCCACGTGGCCGCTGGCCGTGGCGGGCCTGGCCGACGCGACCATGCGCGAGCTGCACCGCATGCGCTACCTCTGGACGCAGCCGTCCCACCTGCGGCCCGGGACGCTCACTACAGAGGAAGGACTGGCGGCGAGCGCGTGGGAGGACGTGGTGGCGGGGGGCGGTGACGCCCGGCCGGGGTAGCCACTGATGCCTCTGCGCCTGGACGGCCGCCCCGCTTGCCACCCCACCCCGCCGGCCACGCTGGAACCCATGAGCCAGCACCCCCCAGAGCCCGCTCCGGCGGCGGCATGTTCCCGTTCCCCCACCGCTCGTGGCAGACCAAGGGCGGCTCCCGCGTGGTGGTCGGCGGCTGCTGCCTGCCCATCCCGCCCGGCTTCTGCGCCCTCGTGGCCGCCGGCGGCGCGATGTCCCACCACGTCATCACCAGCGGTACCGGCCCGGCCTGACGCGCCACGAGGGAGGTTGTCGGCCCCGTCGCCTACGGTGGCCGGTAAGACCGCCACCGCCGTCAGGAGAACCGGGCATGACCAGCCAGCACGGCGTGACCGACGCCGCCGTCATCGAGTACTTCGCACGGGTCCTGCAGCGAGGCCAACTCGATGAGGTGACCTTCGGCGACGACAGGTTCGTGGCCGTTCCCCGAGCCGACCTGCGTTTGGGCTGCCTGCCGCAGGAAAAGACCGACAAGCTGTTCTCCCGCAAGAAGACCAAGGCCCCGATCCCCGTGGTCGTCTCGCTCCTGTCGCTGCAGATCGGAGGCGGCAAGCACTCCGGCCTCGTGCTCCTGGCCGCCTCCCTCCGCCCCGACGGCACCCTCGACCCCGTGGTGGAGACGGGTAGCTCACCGTGGATCCCCGCCGAACGGCTGAACTCACCCCAGGTGACGGGCCGCGAGGTGATGCTGGGGGACCAGGAGGCCTTCTGGTCGGCCTTCCACGGGCCGTTGAGTGCCGAGGTCTCGCAGGTGGAGACCTTTGGCGATGCCGTGGACCTCGCCGATGCGTTGACCAAGGAGGTCACGGGCCTCGCGCCCCAGGAGTTCGCCACCCGCCGCTCCACCAGCCGGACGATGCTGGAGGCAGACACCTGCTACGTCATGGAGTTCGAGCGCATCAACGCCGCCCGTTCCCTGTTGGAGCTCTACGACCACATGCAGCGCACCGGGGAGCGCGGCCTGGCCTCCCGCCTCGTCCTGGGCGCCCCGGACAAGCACCACGAACGCGACATCCACGTGGGGGACGGCCTCCTCACGCGCGCACTCGCGGCCTGCGGATCCATGAGTGACGGGTTCCCCCTCACCCCCTCGCAACGACGCGCCGTCCACGGCTTTCTCACCGACGGCGACGGCGACGTCACAGCCGTCAGCGGACCACCCGGCACGGGCAAGACCACCATGCTGCAGGCCGTGGTGGCCTCGACCCTCACCCAACGAGCAATCGACGGGGAGCCGCCGCCCCTCATCGTGGGCACGTCCACCAACAACCAGGCCGTCACCAACATCATCGACGCCTTCGCCTCGGTGACCAAGGAGGAGCCCGGCCCGCTCGACCACCGGTGGCTGCCCCAGGCCCAGGACGGTGCAGCCGGTGACACCCCGATGACGTCACTGGCCGTCTACTGTCCGTCCAAGGCCAAGTGGAACGAGGCAGCCCGCAAGTACCTGGTAGAGGACGACCGCCGCGCCGGTGTCTACGCCGACCACAGCGATGAGGCGTACCTCGAGGCTGCACGCGATCGATTCGTGACCAAGGCGTTCGCGTACTTCGGCAGCGCCTCCGACGTTGCCGGGCTGCGGACGCTCCTCCACGAGGCGCTCTGCGAGGTGGACGAGACGCGCCGGCGGCTCCTGGCCACCATAGCCACCGAGGGCCCCGGCACCCGTTACGCCGACCTCTGCCAACGCGTCCTGACGAACCCGCTGCTGTCCGGCCTCGAGCACCTCACCGAGCTACCCATGTGCCGGGACCTGGAGTCCCTCGACGCGGAACTCGATCGAACCCTGCGGTACGCCGCCTTCTGGCTGGCCGTGCACTACTACGAGGCGTACTGGTTGGAGGCGGAGTTCCTGTCCTCGGACGAGCGGTGGAAGAACACCCGGCGCACCATGGACACCTACTGGTCCCAGGCACCGGCGCTCACCCCGTGCTTCGTGATGACGGCCTACCAGGTGCCCAAGTACTTCGCGCTCTATGCCAAGACGGGTGAACCGCGACCGTTCGACATCGGGCGCATCGACCTGCTGATCGTGGACGAGGCCGGGCAGGTGGACACCCCCGTGGGCCTCCCACCCTTCGCACTGGCCAAGCGCGCCCTGGTGGTGGGTGACACCAAGCAGTTGGCACCCGTGTGGTCCCTGGACGACGTGACCGACCAAGAGGTGGCCGGCAGCACCGGCGTCTCGGCCGAGGACTGGGACCGCCTGCTGAAGCCACGTGGCCTGACCTGTTCCCAACCATCCAGCCTCATGGCAGCCGCGAGCAACGCCTCACGGTGGGTGTACGGCGAGGTCTCCGCACCGCAGCCGGGCCTGTTCCTCGCCGAGCACTTCCGGTGCCACCCACGGATCATCGGGTTGTGCAACGAGCTGCTCTACGACGGGTTGCTCAACCCACGGCGCAAGGAGGAGCAGTCGCCCTTGCACGGGGTGGCCGAGCCCTTCCAGTTCCGGGAGGTGCCTGACTCAAGCGACAAGCGGGAGGGGACGAGCCGCAAGAACGTGGCCGAGGCTGGAGCCATCGCTCGCTGGGTGGTGGACAACTTCGACGCCTTGCACGAGGTCTACATCGACCGCCAGGAGGACCCCAACAAGCGGCCCAAGCCGGAGGAGATCATCGGCGTGGTGACGCCGTTCAGCGCCCAGGCGCGCGCCGTGAGAACTGCTCTGCGCCAGGCGACACAGTCGCTGCCGGTCGGATCACACATCCCGTCCGGCCTGCCAGAGGCTCTGACCGTGGGCACGGCCCACCGGCTGCAGGGGGCCGAGCGGCCGGTGATCCTCTTCTCTGCGGTCTACGGGCAGAGCGAGGGGACGGCCAGCTTCATCGACGGCAACCCTGAGCTGCTCAACGTCGCCGTGTCCCGCGCCAAGGACCTGCTGGTCGTCTTCGGCGCCGAACGGCGGTGGAACAACGGTCCGGCCTTCAGCCTGATCTCCCAGTACGCCACGCGGACCACGCTCGACATCGGGGAAGAGCCCGAGCCCCCGGCGGAGCCGCAGCCGCTGGTTCCCACCCCGGCACCGACGCCGACCTACACCGTGGCCCAGCCTGCCGACCTGCCGATCCGCGAAAAGGTCTCTGAGCCGGTGACCACCTCCACGGGCGGCTCCACCCGGATGACCTTTGCCACCCTGCGGGAGGCCAACCCCGCGCCAGAGCCCGGTTCAACGTCCCCGACAGCACCTGGGGGCGAGGCCGAGGACCGGGGCGAGGCGCTTCCCGTGTCAGGCCTGCTCAAGCAGTGGGCGTCCTCCGGCCACCTCCTTCCGGAAGACAGCGGCCTCACAGCGGCAGCCTTCAACCTGCGGCTGCACACGGCGGGCATCCTCGCCGGCGAGCCGGGGGCCTGGACCGTCACGGCGGCCGGGGAGATGGTCGGTGTCACCACCGAGCCGCGGACCGGGAGAGACGGCTCGCCCTACGACGTCATCCTGTACGGACCCCAAGCCCAGGAGGGGCTGCTGCGGCTGTACCGGGCAGGACGGATCTGACGACCGCTGGCGCAAAGTGCAGACCTGCACATCCCAGCCTGGGGCTGCTACTTTTTGCGCAGGAAAAGTAGCACGCCTGAGTCGAGGTCGCTCCCATGACACTTTTCAACCCCACACCCGCCGAGAAGGCCGTGACCCAGGCGATCGCAGAGCTCCGGGCTGGGCGTCCGGCCTCGGAGAGCCGCCACCTTGATCTGAAGTCGGCCACCACCCGTCACGGCGCCCCCGTGCCCGACCCAGCGCGTGATCCTGCGCTGGTACGCCAGCTGGCCCCAGAGGTCGCCTGCATGGCCAACACACCCGGCGGAGGGGCCCTGGTCCTCGGAGTCGGGGACGACAACACCCTTGAGGGCACGACGGCCCACGCCGAGTGGCTCCGCCGCGAGATCTACACCCAGCTGCAGAGTCGAGTCACCTGTGACGTGCGCGAGGTCTTCGTCCACGAGCACCGTCTCCTGGTGCTCCTGGTCCCGGAGGCGGTGGAACCCGTCAAAGTCAAGGGACGAATCCAGTGGCGCATCGACGACGGGTGCCACGAGGTGGACGCCAGCACATGGCGTGCGCGCATGGACCACGCGCGACGAGTGGACTGGTCCGCGCGATCGAGCCAGCTGCCCACGTCTCGTGTTCGCCCCAGCGGAATGGCAGCGGTTCGCACCTTCCTGGAGGACACGCGCGAGACCGCCGCCAGAGACCTGGCTCAGCTGCCCGACGAGGACCTCCTCCGCCGCCTCAACGCCGTGGACGTGGACGGATTCCTCACGAACGCCGCAGCCCTCCTGTTCGTGGGCTGGGGCCCGGAGCACAACATGCTCGACTACATCCGCCGGGACCACGCGGGTGGAGACAGCCGCGAGCGCCTCCACCGCACGGGCCTGTCCCTCGCGGAAGAGCTCCAGGAGGTCCTCCGCACCTGCCGCTCGTTCAATCCCCTGAGGCACACGGGTGACGGCCCCGCTGTCGGCCAGGTGCGCGAGATCCCCGAGCGGCCCCTCCGTGAGGCCATCATCAACGGTGTCGCCCATCGCGACTGGGCCATCCAGCAACCCACCACGATCGAGCACGTCGGAGCCACGCTCCAGGTGACCAGTCCGGGTGGATTCATGCCCGGCATCACACCCGACAACGTCATCCACCAGCCGTCGACCTCCCGCAACACAGCACTCACCGAACTTCTGGCCGCCATCCGAGTGGCAGAGAGGGAGGGCATCGGCATCGACCGCATGTACCAGGACATGCTGTCCCACGGCCACCCCGAACCCAGCCTCCAGGAGCTCGCCACGGGCGCGGTGCGCACGCGGCTTGTCGCGAACGTCAGTGACCAGGGGTGGTTGGAGTGGCTCCACCTGATGGACCAGTCATGGGCGGTCCTGGATCTCGACACCCTGATGACCCTCCGGCAACTCGTGACGCGAGGGTGGACTGATCACCTGCGACTCGCCCCCTACGTGCAACGGCCTCCAGGGGAGACGATCCCGCTGTTGCAGCGCGTCGCCGAGCTCACCATGGGCGGCGATGCCGTGACCACGATGCTGAGCAGCACCCCCGCGGGTGGGACGCCGGCAATGACGCTGAGCAAGGGGGCACTCCGCGCCTTGGCGCACGCGGACAGCCGAAGTGCCTACCCCGTCGAACGATCGACGCGCCCCACGCTGGCACTCGACTTCGCCCGGAGCCGTGGCCGGATCAGCAGCTCCGAGTTGGGCGAGATGACCGGGATCGCCAGCCAGACTGCTGGGCGGGTCCTCCGTGACCTCGAGGAACAGGGTGAACTCCTGCCGAGCCGGGCCAACCGCCGAGGTGCGGGCTTCCACTACCTGCCCGCTCCACCTCGCGAGGACTCCCACGCCTGACTCCGCCACCTACCATGCCCCCCCATGGAGACCCTCACCAAGACCGCCAACTCCCTGCTCCGCGGCACCGAGGACGTCGCCCTGTCCCCCATCAAGGGCATCTGGGTGGGCGGCAAGATCACCGCCGACGCCTCCGGTGTCTCGTTCGCCCCCAACGGCGTGAACAAGGCGATCCACCCGGTCGACACCACCTGGCACCTGGACTACGACCAGATCCGCGCCGTGCGCGTGCGGTTCGGCGTGGTCACCAAGATCGTGGAGCTGCACGCCGACGACGTGGTGGCCTCCTTCCGCTCCTACGGCGCGCGGAAGCTGGGCCAGGAGATCGCCGCCCGCGCCGGGGTGCCGCTGGAGGGCTGACTCAGCCGCGCCCCTCCCGTTGTCCACAGGGTGCGCCGGCACGCCAGCGGGGCTCCTGCCACCCCTGCCACGCTGCCGGGCATGAACCGCACCGTCGCGCTCACCGTCATCGCCGCCACCACGGCCCTGCTCTCCGCGGGCTGCTCCGCCGCGGACTCCGCTGAGCCGTCCGCGCCGGCGGAGGAGTCCACCAGCCAGAGTCCCTCGCCCCAGGAAGCCCGCCCCATGGAGGGCGAGGTCGTCTGGGCGTCCCCGGAGCTGGTGGTCACCCGGGTCGCAGGACCGAAGGACGCCGAGCTGACCGGTTACTCCCCGGACGGGGAACGCCTGTGGAGCCGCAGCCGGTTCGAGCGCATCGGCAGCGGCGTGTGGTTCTGGGAGGCCGATGGGGTGCTCGCCGTCCGTGACGCCTACCTGGACGACGGGACCCGCACCACCCTCGCCCTGCTGGACCCCCGCACCGGCGAGGTGGTGGCCGCCGACAGCGCGGAGGGAGACACCGGTGACCTGCCGAGCGCCGAGGAGCGCCTGACGAAGCGCACCCGGGACTGGGCCACCACCCAGGACGCCGTCAGGGCAGCCCACGGCGGGCCCCGCGTGTTCGTGGACGCCGACACGCTCTCGCACCCCGTGGCCGTGGTCCACGCGCTCGACTGGGTGAAGGCCACCAACATGCAGACCGGCGAGGAGACCGCCATCGCGTGCGAGGACGGCTCCACCGTGCTGCCCACTGCGGTCACCTGGCTCCGGGCGGACGGCGCCTACGCGCAGCTGGACGAGCGCATCGTGCTGGACACGCGGTCCATGGAGGTCTCCTGCTTCGGCGCAGAGGAGGACGAGGACCTCCTGGTGGAGGACGTCTCTGCCGAGGGGCACGTGCTCCAGCGCGACGACGTGGACGTGCTCCAGCGGGGCGGGAAGCTCTCCGTGGTGACCCTGCAGGGCGGTGTCGTGTGGACCGCCCCCGAGGCCCTCGGCACGGTCATCGGGGCCAGGTTCGTGGACGAGGACACCCTCGCGGTGAGCGAGCGCGAGGGACAGAACGTGACCACGCACGTGGTGGAGCTGGAGGGCTGACCTACCCCCGCGGCACGGCCACGGCCACCCACACCGCCGCCCCCACGGCCAGCGCCACCACCACGCCCACGAGACCGCCCCACCCGGCGCCGCCCCAGGCGAACCCGCCAGCGTACCCCACCACGGAGCTGCCCGCGTAGTACGCAAGCGTGTACAGCGACGTGCTCTGCGCCCGCCCCTGCGTGGCCAGCACGCCGGTCCACCCCGAGGCCACCGAGTGCGCGGCGAAGAACCCGGTGGTGAACACCACCAGGCCGGCCACCACCAGCGGCAGCCACGGGGTCAACGTCACCAGCGCGCCGGCCACCGTCAGCCCCACCGAGCCCAGCAGCACCGGCAGCCGGCCGTGGCGCCCCGCCATCGAGCCGGCGACGGGCGCCGAGAAGGTGCCCGAGAGGTAGGCCAGGAACAGCAGGCTCACCGCCCCCACCGAGAGGTGCCACGGCGGTCCCTCCAGCCGGAAACCCAGGTAGTTGTACATGGCCACGAAGCCGCCCATGAGCAGGAAGGCCGTCGCGTAGAGGGCCAGCAGCGCGGGGCGGCGCAGGTGGGCGGCGCAGGTGCGCGCCACCGATGCCGGGGACGACGTCTGCCGTTGGAAACCCCGCGGCGCCGGCGGCAGCAGGAACGACGCGGTGGTGGCCACGGCGGCCAGCACTGCCACGGCACCGATGCCGGCGCGCCACCCCATCGCGTCACCCACCGGTGCGGCCACCAGGCGTCCCAGCAGCCCACCGATGCTCGTGCCCGCCACGTACGTGCCGGCGGCCACGGCCGTGACACGGGCGTCCACCTCCTCGCCCAGATAGGCCACGGCCAGCGCCGCCACCCCGCCCAGCGCGGCCCCCTCGGCCACGCGGAGGGCCAGCATCAGCTCGAACCAGGGGCACCACGGCACCGCCAGGCCCAGCACGGTGCCGGCCACCAGCGCGATGCGGATGGCGCGCAGACGGCCGATGCGGTCGGCCACGAGCGACCACGGCAGCACCGCGAGCGCCAGGCCGAGCGTGGCCGCGGAGACGGTGAGCGCGGCCTGCGAGGCGGGCACGCCCAGGTCGGCAGCCAGCAGCGGGAGCACGCCCTGGGGCGAGTACAGCTGCGCGAAGCACGCGATGCCCGCGGCGAACAGGGCGGCCTGGATGCGGCGGTAGCCCGGGGTCCCCTTGGCGTGGCCCGACCAGCGGTCGGCGGCGGAGGCGGTGGGGGTGGGCACGGCATCGAGGGTAGGCGGGGCGGGTGGCAGGCCGAGGGGGCGCCCCGGGCACCGTCTTCGACCACTTCTCGCCGTCGTACTTCGTGTACTGGGCCAGGAAGAGCGACTCCTCGCCCTGGGTGGGCACGTCGCGGGCCGTGGTCTGCAGCTCCAGGGTCAGTGCGGCATCGGTCACGGTGACCCCCTGACCGGTGGGCTCGTGCGACCAGTACTCGCGCGCGTCGATGGTGCCGATGCGCACGGCCAGCTGGTGGCCCTTCGCGAGCGTCCACTCGACGTCCCGCAGGTCCACGGCGTGCCGGCCACCGTCCGCGGCCAGGCCACGGCCACGGCCTGGGCGAGGCGGGTGGGTGTTCATCCACATGTTCTACATAGGGGTTGTCTTTGTTGAGATGTGTGTACTAGTATTGCTGGTGACGGAGGGGACGACCGACGACACCGGGAGGGGGTGCGAGATGGCCGCCGTCACGCACGATGCAGCGCCACCGGCACCACCGCCCCCGGCGGGTCCGGTCAGCACCGGCCCGCCGGATGGCGCAACTCCGGGGAGCGGGGCACTGGGCCGGGCCCACGACGCGGTAGCACGCGCTCACGAGGCGGCGGACGCGCTGATCCGGGCCGTGGCCTCGCTCGGCGAGGCGGCCTCCACGCTCGGCCCCCAAGAGCTCGAGTGGCTGGTGGAGCAGACGCAGGCCCTGGCCAACCGGCACGACCGCGTGCGCTCCCGCGCGCTCGACGTGGTGCGACGGACCCGGGAGGCGGGTCGCGCCGGCCACGACGACGACGCGCAGTTCACCGCCGGACGCACCCGCACGGACCGACGGTCGGCCTCCGAGGACGAGCGACTCGCCCGCGCCCTGGGCAACCACGCGCCCGCCGAGCCCGAGGACGTCGACACGGGTGAGCCGAACGGGCCGGGCAGCGCGGGCAGCGGCGACCGTGGCGAAGGGGCCGGACGGCGCCAGTCCCCCACTGCCGACGCCTGGGACGCGGGCCGCATCACGCGCCAGCAGGCGCGCATCATCACCAGCGCGCTGGAGGACCTGCCCGAGGACGTGACGCCCGAGGAGCGGCTCCGGATCGAGACGAGGCTGGTGCGCAAGGCGCAACGGATGTCACCGGGCCAACTGCGGCGTGAGGCCCGGCGCTGCCTGCAGGAGCTGGACCGAACCGCTGCCGAGGTGGACGCCCACCACGACGCGGTGGTGCGCTCGGAGGAGGAGGCCGCCTGGGAGGCCGCGAGCTTCTGGATGGTCGACCGCGGGGACGGCACGAGCTACGGCCAGTTCGTGCTGCCCACGCTGCAGGCGCGCATGCTCGGCAAGGCCCTGCAGGCCGCCACCGCGCCGCGACGACTGGCCCACCAGCAGCGCCAGCAGTCAGCGACCCGGGGCGCGGCGGACGACGCGGGCACGGGGCCGCTCGAGGGCGAGCCCGGACTCCCCGAGCCGGCCGGCGACGAGCTCACGGGCACAGCCTGGAGGGACCAGCAGATCGACTGGTCCCACGAGCGGGGCAAGGCGTTCGCCGAGCTGATCGACCACCTGCCGACCGACCACCTGGGGTCGAAGATCAACGCGATCCTGCTGGTGACCACCGACCTCGAGACCCTGCGAGGCGAGACCGACCGGACCGGCATCACCGACACCGGAGACGACGTCTCGGCCGGGCAGGTGCGGCGGCTCGCGAGCAATGCCGGGATCATCCCGGTGGTCATGGGCGGCGAGTCGCTGCCTCTCGACCTGGGGCGCCAGTCGCGCTCCTTCACCGACGGCCAGCGGGCAGCGTTGGCCACGCGGTACCGCGAGTGCGCCGCGGAGGACTGCGATCGACCGTTCTCCTGGTGCGAGATCCATCATGACCAGCCGTGGGCACCAGTGCGGGGGCCGGGCGGCGAGGTACTCGACCCCGGCGGCGGGGCGACCGACCTGACCAACGGGATCCCGCTGTGCGGGCGACACCACCGACGACTCAGTGACCCGACCGTGCGCCACGTGGTGCACCGGGCACCCGACGGCACTGCCGTGGTGGGGTTCCGACCATGAGGGCTCCCATTCGCCCGCACCACACGCCCACTGGGGCCGTGGGGCCGTGGGGCCGTGGGGCCGTGGGGCCGTGGGGCCGTGGGGCCGTGGGGCCGTGGGCACAGCCTGCCCGACCGGCCCCGCTGCGTACTCTGGGCCGATGATCGAGCCGCCGGAGTTCCAGGGCGATGCGCCTCGCCAGACGCCCGCCCAGCGCCGCCAGAAGCGGGTGGCTGGCGCCAGCATCGCGGGGCTGGTGGTGTTCCTGCTCGCATTCTGGGTGCTGGGGCACACCTGGCCGTCCCCCACCAGCCCGGAGGGATGGGGGTCCTTCCTCGTGTGCGTCGGCCTGGGGGCCATGGCCTTTGGCGCCGGACTCGCCCTGCGGGACCCCGACGAGGTGCGCCGCGAGGACGACGACCCGGAGCGCGGCATCGTCTGACCTGCCCACGGCCCGACCTGTCCGCACGTCATCGCGGCGGCTGGCCCTGTCGCTGCTGGTGCACCGCGGCGCCGCGGCGGCCACGCTGCCCGGCATCATGGCCGCCCTGGCCGACGCCGGGGTCACCGTGCACGGCGACGAGGCGGTGCGCGGCTACGCCGAGGCGGCCGGCGCCACGTGAGTGCCGGTCACCGACGACCGGGCCGCGGCACGGCGCTTCACCGCCGAGGTGGACGCGGCCGCCGTGCTGGTGAACGCCTCCACCCGGTTCACCGACGGCGGCGAGTTCGGGTTCGGGGCGGAGATCGGCATCTCCACGCAGAAGCTGCACGCACGCGGGCCGATGGCGCTGCCGGAGCTGACCACCACCAAGTGGGTCGTGGAGGGCGACGGCCAGGTGCGCTGAGCCGGCGCGCCCCGGGTCGGCGCACACGCCATCGGGCCGGGCGCGTTCCCGTCCGCCGCGTCGCGTCGCGGTCTTCGGGAACGCACCCGGCCCGTGGTGCCGGTGCCGGCCTCAGGCCAGCGAGGCCCGCGGGGCGCCGATGCCCGGGTCGATCTTCGGCACGTCCCCGGCGCCGGGCCGGATGTCGATGTCGAAGATCTCCGTGGGCAGGTAGACCGTGGCGCACGCGTTGGGGATGTCCACCACGCCCGAGAAGCGGCCCTCGATCGGCGCGGCACCCAGCAGCAGGTAGGCCTGCTCCTTGGACCAGCCGAAGGTGCTCAGGTAGTCGATGGCGTGCAGGCAGGCCCGCTGGTAGGCCAGGTGCGAGTCGAGGTACCGCTGCTCGCCGTCCAGCGTCACCGAGGTGCCCGAGAAGCTGAGCCACTGGCTGTAGCGCGGCTCCACGTTGCCCGGCATGAAGATCGCGTTCTCGGTGACCCCGTACTTCTCCATGCCGCCGGGGATGACGTCCACGTGGAAGTCGATGAAGCCACCCATCTCGATGCCGCCGCAGAAGGTGATCTCGCCGTCGCCCTGGCTGAAGTGCAGGTCGCCCACGGAGAAGTTCGCGCCGTCCACGAACACCGGGTAGAACACGCGCGTGCCCTTGGACAGGTTCTTGATGTCCTGGTTTCCGCCGTTCTCACGCGGCGGGGCGGTGCGGGCGGCCTCGCCGGCCACGCGGTCGTAGTCTCCCTGCGGAACACCACCGAGGATGGCGTCCTTCGGCTGCGGCGGCAGGGCCAGCGGCGGCACGCGCTCGGGGTCGGTGGCGATCAGCGCGGCCTCGCGGGTGTTCCACTTCCCCAGCAGCTCCGCGGAGGGCGCGGTGCCCATGAGACCCGGGTGGATGATGCCGGTGAAGCTCACGCCCGGCACGTGGCGGGACGTGGCGGTCTGGCCGGTGAAGTCCCACACGGCCTTGTACGCGTCCGGGAACTCGTCGGTAAGGAAGGAGCCACCGTTCTTCTTGGCGAAGATGCCGGTGTAGCCCCAGCCCTGGCCGGCCAGCGGGCCCTCCTCCTGCGGGATCGGGCCCACGTCGAGGATGTCGACCACCAGCAGGTCACCGGGCTTGGCGCCCTCCACCCGGAACGGGCCGGAGAGGGTGTGCACCTTGTCCAGCGGCGCGTCGCGGATGTCCTCGGCGGAGTCGTCGTTCTTCATGAACCCGTCGAACCACTCGCGGCAGTCCACGCGGAACGTGTCGCCCGGCTTGACGGTGGCCACCGGCGGGATCTCGGGGTGCCACCGGTTGTGGCCCAGCTTCTCCTGCTCGGTGAAGGACTTGGCGGAGTCCAGCGG
Organism: Kytococcus schroeteri; assembly: GCF_042433515.1. Classification (NCBI taxonomy): domain Bacteria; kingdom Bacillati; phylum Actinomycetota; class Actinomycetes; order Micrococcales; family Kytococcaceae; genus Kytococcus; species Kytococcus schroeteri. The sequence goes on from NZ_JBHLVH010000006.1 coordinate 15,309, forward strand.
GAAGATGTTCTTCGGCATCACGTGCTCCTTCCGGGGGCCGCCCCGGACCTCCCGGAGCGGTGGCGTGGGGGTGCTCAGGGGCGAGGCAGCTTGGCGTGCCGCGGGTCGCGGCTCACCGGGGTGGCGCGGCGGTTTCCCGCGCCGGGCACGGCATCGACCACCTGGGGGGCGTGCGCGGTGGCCTCGGTGGACTCGATGAGGCGCGCCCGCGGGTCGTTGCCGCGGCCGATGCGGGGCGAGGAGATGAGCCGGCGCGCGGCGGCCCCGCAGGTGGGGCAGGCGATGGGCTCGTCGGCGCGGGCGAGCGGCACCTGCACCTCGCCCTCGTGGGCGGCCTCGCAACGGACGGCGTACAACGGCACCTCGGCCTCCTGACGATGGGGCGTGGCTCGGTCGGGCGGGACCCGGGGCCGCCGGGTGGACGGCCGTGCCCCGAACCTATGCGCCCCGACGCATCCCAGCAAGGGGTGGGGCGAGGTCGGTCCGGGTGAGGGCGTGCGGGCCCGGCGTGGCAGCACCGGGACGCGGTTCCGGGTCAGGACCCCGCCCCAGGTCAGGACCCCCGCCAACCCGGCCAGCCCCCCCCGCGCGGCGGCTCAGTCCACGCGGGGGTAGCTGCCCACCAGGTGGAAGAACACCGCGTCGTCCCGCAGGTCGGCGAGCGCCGCGGCCACCGGCTCCTCATCCGAGTGCCCGTCCACCTCCAGGTAGAACACGTACTGCCACAGCGCACCCCGCATCGGGCGCGACTCCAGCCGCGTCATCGACACCCCGTGCCGGGCCAGCGGCTCCAGCATCGCCATGAGGGCACCGTCCCGGTCGGTGCGCGGCGGGGCCACCACCAGGCTCGTGCGGTCCCGGCCGCTCGGCGGCGGCGAGCTGTGCCCCAGCACCAGGAAGCGCGTCGTGTTCTCCGGGTCGTCCTCCACCCCGGAGCGCAGCACGTCGAGCCCGTACAGCTCCGCCGCCCCCTCGGGCCCCAGCGCCGCCACGCCGGTGACGCCCTGCGCGGCCAGCTCGGCCACCAGGCGCGCCGCCTCGGCGTTGCTGCTCACCGGCATCCGCTCCACGCCGGGCAGGTGGCGGGTCAGGTACTCCTGGCACTGCGCGAGCGCCTGGGCGTGCGCGTACACCCGGCGCACCCCCTCCACCGGGCCGCGGCCCATCAGGTGGTGCACGATCCGCAGGCTCACCTCCCCCACGGCCTGCAGCGGGCTGCGCGAGAGCAGGTCCAGCGCCCGCCCCACGGCACCCTCGGTGGAGTTCTCCACCGGCACCACGGCGTAGTCGGCCTGCCGTGCCTCCACCTCGCGCAGCACCTCCTCGAGGCTGGCCGCCGCCACCGTGTGCGCCGCACCGCCGAAGTGCCGCACCGCCGCCTGCTCGGTGAACGTGCCCGCCGGCCCCAGGTAGGCCACGGTCAGCGGCCGCTCCAGCGCCAGGCACTCGCTCATCACCTCGCGGAACACGCGGCGCACCGCGTCGTCCGGCAGCGGGCCGGGATTGCGCTCCACCAGGCGGCGCAGCACCTGGGCCTCCCGCTCGGGCCGGTAGGCCGCGCCGGTGCCCTTGAGCGTGCCGATGGCGCGGGCCTGCGCCGCCCGCTCGTTCACCAGGCGCAGCACCTCGCGGTCGATGCGGTCGATCTCGGCCCGGTGCGGGGCCAGGCGGGCGGCCAGCTCGTCGTCGTCGGCGGCCGGGCCGGTGGGCTCGTCGGGCCCGCCGGCGCGCAGGCTCTTGGCAGCCTGCAGCAGCTCGCGGCTCTCGGCCAGGAACGCCTCGGAGTGGCCCGCGAAGTACTCACGGACGGCCTCGAACTCGGCCAGGAAGCCCTCCCGGTCGCCGGCGCGGAGGCGTTCCACCACCTCGCCGAGGGTGGTGTGGAAGTGCTGCAGCAGCTCGAGGTTCGCCTCGCTGGCGGTGATGATGTCGTGGTACAGCCCGGCGTCCTGGGCGAAGAGGCGCGCCACCATCATCAGCTCGGTGCGGTAGATGGGGCTGCTCAGGGCCAGCAGCGTCTCCAGGTCGGCCCCCTCGCGGCGCAGGTCCGCGCCGTACGCGAAGGTCACGGTGTGCCGCAGCGCCTGGATGACGCCCATGAGCCGGTCGTGCTCGGCGGCGTCCACGGTCTCCACGCGGCACCCCCAGCCGGCGATGCGGTCCAGCAGCCAGGCCACGTCGCCGCGGCCCGGGGAGTGCACCACCACCTCGCCGGCGGGTGAGGCGACGTCCGGCCCGAACATGGGGTGCAGGCCCGCCACCGGCCCGGGGTGGGTGTCCAGCATCGCGGCCACGGCGGGGGCCTTCACGGACGTGAGGTCGGCCAGCACCGCGTCGGGGCGCAGCGGGGGCAGCGCCGCGACGACCTCCGGGGTGACCCGGATGGGCACCGCCACGAGCACGAGGTCGGCGGCGGCCAGCGCGGCGGCGTCCGCGGCGGGGTCACCGGTGTGGGAGGCCGCGGGCAGGCCGTCGGACCCGGGGCGGGAGGGCGCCGCGGGGTCGATGACGTGCACCAGGTCGCCCTCGCCGCGGAACCACTCCACGAAGCGGGAGCCCAGCGCACCGGCCCCTCCCACGACGACGATGCGACGGACGGTCTGCGACGGCTCCATGCGCCAGAAGTCTAGGAGGGACGCGGCGTCACCCCCTCGCGCGCATGGGGCGCCCCGCCTCAGGGCGACTCACGTGGGGCCGCCCCGCCTCAGGCCGGCTCGTCCTCCAGCGCCACGTCCAGCCACCGGGCGGAATGGGTCAGCGCCCCGGAGCTCAGCACGTCCGCGCCGGCCTCGGCGAGCGCCCGCGCCGCACCACCGGGCGCCACGCCGCCGGAGACCTCCACCACCGGCCGCAGCCCGGCACCGCGGAGCAGCGCCACGGCATCGCGCACCCGGGCGGGGCCCATGTTGTCCAGGAGCACCACGTCCACCACGGGGCGCCGCCCGGCCTCGGCGCGGGCCCGGTCGAACGCGGCCAGTTCCCCGAGCTGCTCGAGGGTGTCCACCTCCACCTCGACGCGCACCATGTGGCCCGGCGCCTCCGGACCCTCGGCGAGCCGCTCCAGCACCGCCGTCACACCGCCGGCCAGGGCGACGTGGTTGTCCTTCACCATCACCGCATCGTGCAGGCCGAGACGGTGGTTGGCCCCACCGCCGTGGCGCACCGCACGCTTCTGGGCGGCGCGCAGGCCGGGCACGGTCTTGCGTGTGTCCACCACCCGGGCGCCGGTGCCGGCCACCTCGTCCACGAGGCGGGCGGTGGCCGTGGCCACCCCGCTGAGCAGGCCGAGGAAGTTCAGCGCCACGCGCTCCCCGGTGACGATGCCGCGCGTGGGCCCGGTGACACGCGCCAGTGGGGTGCCGGCGGGCACACGGTCGCCGTCGGCGGCCAGCGGCTCGACCACGAGGCGGGGATCGACCTGCTCGAAGGCGGCGGCCACGAAGTCCAGCCCGGAGACGACGCCGGCCTCGCGGGCCACCACGACCGCCGCGCCGGTGGCGTCGTCCGGGACGGTGGCGCGGGCGGTGACGTCTCCGCCGGTGCCGAGGTCCTCGGCGAGGGCGGCGGCCACGAGGGCGTCGACGTCGGCCGGGCGCGGGGCGCGAACGGTCACAGCGGGTGTCGAGAGTGTGGACGATGGCGTGGCGTGCGTGGTCATGCGACGGCTCCTGCGCGGTGGGTGGGCTGGCTGGACCCGGTGGGCTGGTCTGTGCTGGCGGGCTGGACCGTGCGGGTGGGCCGGCCCTGCTCCTCGACCCACCGGTGGCCGCCCACCGACCGCTCGCGCCGCAGGGCGGAACGCAGCACGAGGCGGGCCACCAGGGCATCGGGCCCGGGGCGGCCCTCGAGCGCGGTCAGGGCGCGGTGCACCTCGTCGCGACGGCGGGCCACGCCGGCGGCGGTGGAGAGCAGCTCGCCCACCAGCGGGTCGCGGGCGGGACCGTCCCCGAGGAGACGCTCGGTCGCCAGGGCGGCCTCTGCCGCATCGGCGGTGATGGTGCGCTCGGCCCCCACGGGCGAGCGCCACCCATCGTGCCAGGTGCCAGCCAGATCAGCCGACTGCGCGGCGCTCTCAGCCGGCTCCCCCGCGGCCGAGAGCACGTCCGCTGCGGCCGCGCGTGCGGTCACCACCCCCTCGAGCAGCGAGTTGGAGGCCAACCGATTGGCGCCGTGCAGCCCGGTGCAGGCCACCTCGCCGACGGCCCAGAGCCCCGGCACGGTCGTGCGGCCGCGGGCGTCGCTGAGCACCCCGCCCACCGTGTAGTGGGCGGCCGGGCAGACCGGCAGCGGGTCCCGACGCGGGTCCAGGCCGACCGCGGCGGCGGTGGCGGCCAGGGCGGTGAACTCCTCCAGCCCGCGCACACCGCGGCAGTCCAGCTCCACCCGCCGGCCGGCCAGGCGCTGCGCGTGCACGGCGGCGGCCACGACGTCGCGCGGGGCCACCTCGCCCACGAAGCGCTGGCCGTCGGCCCGCAGCACGGCGCCGTCGCCGCGCAGGGCCTCGGTGAGCAGCGGCAGGCGCCCGGCCGGGGGGCGGCCCGCGGCGGTTTCGGACCGGCCCACCGGGGTGTCAGTCAGGTCGAGCGCGGTGGGGTGGAACTGCACGAACTCCAGGTCGCCCAGCACGGCCCCGGCGCGGGCGGCCAGCACGATGCCGGCGCCGGCGTTGGTGGCGGGGTTGGTGCTGTCACGGAAGAGCCCGGCGAACCCGCCGGTGGCCAGCACGACGGCGGCCGCGGCCAGGTCGCGCTCGCCGGTGGCCGTGCGCACGCGCACGTCGGTGACGCGGTCCTCGCCGGTCAGCAGCCCGGTGGCCTCGCCGGCCAGGTGCGTGACGTGCCCGGCGGCAGCCACCGCATCGGCCAGGGCGGCGGCGATGACGGCGCCCGACCGGTCGCCCGCGTGCACCACCCGGTGCCGGCCGTGCCCGCCCTCGCGGCCCAGCGCCCACGGCGCGGGGTCGGCGGCGGGCTCACGACCCTCAACCTCCTCGCCCGCGGCACGGTCCCAGGCCACGCCGAGGTCGGCCAGCAGCGCCACCACCTCGGGCCCGGCGCCCACGATGCGGTCCACGGTCGCCGCGTCGCACAGCCCGGCCCCGGCGGCCAGGGTGTCCGCAGCGTGGTCGGCCGGCCGGTCGCCCGCTCCCACGGCCGCGGCGAGCCCGCCCTGCGCCAGCTCGGTGGAACCGCCCCGCCCGGGCGCCTCCGGACTCACCAGCACGCACGGCCACGGCGCGACGGACAGCGCGGCCACCATCCCGGCCACGCCGGCGCCGAGCACCACCACGGGGCGCGCGTCCCCCATCGGGCCCGGGTCCCCGGAGGCGGCCCCCGTCGCGCCCGCGCCCCTCGCGTGCGTCACGAGAGCTCCAGCATCCGCTCGACCGCCCGGCGCGCCGCCGCGGCCGTGGACTCCTCGAGCACCACCTCGGGCCCGCCGGTCTCCAGCGCGGCCCGGATGCCCGCGAGCGTGGAGCGCCGCATGTGCGGGCACAGGTTGCACGGCTGCACGTACTCGGTCTCCGGCTGGGCGGCGCGGATGTTGTCCGCCATCGAGCACTCGGTGATGAGCGCCACCTGGGCGGGCCGCTGCGTGCGCACGTAGTCGAGCATGTGCGCGGTGGACCCCGCCACGTCGGCGGCGGCGACCACGTCCGGGTGGCACTCCGGGTGCGCCACCACGGTGATGCCGGGGCGCTCGGCGCGGATCTGCTCCACGTCGGCCACGGAGAACCGCTCGTGCACCTCGCAGCGCGCCGGGTGGGTGATGACCTCCACCCCGGTGGCCTCGGCGACGTTGCGGGCCAGGTACTCGTCGGGCACGCAGATGATCTTCTCGGCCCCCAGGTGGCGCACGATCCGCTCCACGTTGCCGCTGGTGCAGCACACGTCGCTCACGGCCTTCACCGCCGCGGAGGAGTTGACGTAGGTGACCACGGGCACGCCGGGGTGGGCGGCGCGCAGGGCCAGCACGTCCTCGGGGGTGATGCCGTCGGCCAGCGAGCAGCCGGCCCCCGCATCGGGCACGAGCACGGTCTTGCCGGGGTTGAGCAGCTTGGCGGTCTCGGCCATGAACGGCACGCCCGCCAGCACGATGGTGGAGGCCTCCACCTCCTGCGCCATGCGGGCCAGCGCCAGGGAGTCGCCCACCAGGTCGGCGACGCCGTGGAAGATCTCGGGGGTCTGGTAGTTGTGCGCCAGCACCACGGCGTCGCGGGTGCGCTTGAGCTCCTTGATGGCCACCACGTCCTGCGCGAAGGTCGCCCACTCGGCCTCGGGCACCACGTGGCGCACGCGGTCGTACTCCTCGCGCGTGGCCTCGATGGCGGCCGCGACGTCGAGCAGCTCGGCCTCCGTGGCGCGGTGGCGCACCCGCGGGGTGGCCAGGTGGGTGGTGGTGGCGGTCATGTCGGCCCCTTGTGTTCAGAGTGAGTACATTCTCAGAGCGAGCACAAGGGTAGGTCATGCGGAGGGGTGCTCGTGACCCGCGCCACAGGGTGGTGCCGGCGGGGGCCGCACGCGCACCCGGCGCACGCGACACCTCACACAGCGCGCCCCGGTGCACGCGAAACCTCACGCGGCGCGCGAAACGTGCCCGCCGCTCGGGAAACGCCGCGTGCGGGCAGCACCTTTCCCGTGCGTGGTGAGGTGTCGCGTGCGCAGAGCCCCCACCTCACGCGAGGGGAGGCCACCCGACGCTCCGCGCCGTGACGCCCACTGCCCGCCGGGCGCCGGCCGCTCAGCGCACCTTCGGCCGCGGCAGCTTGGTGCCCCCGTGGCGACGCTCGGCGTGCACGGACCGCCGGAACCGGTACAGCTGCGCCGGGCGACCCCCGGTGTCGCGGCTGGTGCGCCCCGTCGGCTCCACCAGCTCGGCCTGCTGCAGCACCAGCCGGCGGAAGTTCGGCTTGTGCACCTCCTGCCCGGCCAGCGCCTCCACCGTGGCCTGCAGCTGCCCCAGGGTGAACTCCTCGGCCATCAGCTCGAAGATCAGCGGCCGGTACTGCAGCGTGGAGCGCAGCCGCGCCAACCCCGTGGCCAGGATGCGCCGGTGGTCGTGCACCATCACCGCCCCGGTGGCCGCCACGGCATCGTCACGCGGGCCCGCCCCGGCACCCGCCGACTCGCGCACCAGCCCGGCCTCCCACAGCAGCTCGTAGCGCTGCAACGCCAGCTCCGGCGCCCACGGCTGCCCGTCCAGCCCGAAGGTGTGCGCCACCCGCGCCACGGCGTCCTCGTCCCCCTCGGCCCAGGTGCGCAGTGCCCGCTCCACCGCCGGCGCCAGCCCCGCGACACCGCGCCGGTCCTCCCAGGGCAGCAGGTCGTACACCTCCAGCCACCGCGGTGAGGGGGTGCTCCGCGTCAGGCCGAGGTAGCTGATCGCCACCGTGCGCCCCTGCCCCGCCGGCTCCCGGTCGGCAAAGGTGTACAGCTGCTCCACGTAGCCCAGCTCCACCCCGCCCTGCTCGGCCACCCACGCGCGCACCCCCGCCTGCAGCGAGCGGTGTGCCGGCTCCAGCGGCCCGTGGGGCAGGGCGTCGGGCTCGGTGGCCCCCAGCACCACGGGCGTGTCGTCACGCACCCCGATGACGACGGCGACGAGCTCGGCGGCGACGAGGGAGGACACGCCGCCATTCCAGCACGCGGCCCCGCCGGGCAGGCGCCGCGCCCCCCGCCACCACCCGGGCGGGCAGCGCCTCCCTGCGTACCCTCGACCCCGTGAGCACAGACACCACCCCCGCACGCACCGCCACCCCGGAGCGCCGCCCCGGCACCGGCGTCGGCCACGGCCCCGTCCCCGCCCTCGTGGGCCTGGCCGCCCTCGTCGTCCTGGGCGTCGGCATCCGCTCCCAGGCCAGCCTGCTCGGGCCCATGTTCCTGGCCCTCACGCTGGTCATCACGGCCTACCCGATGGTGACCTGGCTGCGCCGCCACAAGGTGCCCGGGTGGCTGGCCACCCTGGCCTCGCTGGTGACCATCTACGCGGTGCTCGTGGCCATCGCGTGGTCGATGGTGTGGTCGGTGCTGCGCCTGGTGGAGGTCATGCCGGAGTACCTCGAGCAGGGGCAGGACCTCTACCGCCAGACCATCCAGCAGCTCGCCACCTTCGGGGTGGACGAGGCGCAGCTCAAGGAGATGACCTCCAAGATCGAGCCGGGCCAGGTGGCCGGCGTGGTGCAGGGCGTGGCCGGGCAGCTCTCCAGTGGGCTCTCGCTGCTGACGTTGCTCGCCATCGGCCTGATCTTCCTCGTGCTCGACACCGGCTCCATGCCCGACCGCATGCGCGTCATCGCCCGCGAGCGCCCCGAGGCGGCCGAGGCCCTGGGGGACTTCGCCCGGCGGGTGCGCTCCTACTGGGTGGTGACCACGGTGTTCGGTCTTCTCGTGGCCCTGGTGGACGTGGGCTTCCTGTGGCTGATGGGCATCCCGCTGGCCATCACCTGGGGCGTGTTCAGCTTCGTCACCAACTACATCCCCAACGTGGGCTTCGTGCTGGGCCTCATCCCGCCCGCGCTCATCGCCCTGCTGGAGAAGGGCCCGATGGCCGCAGTGATCGTGGCCGTGGGCTACTGGGTCATCAACTTCGTGTTCCAGACCATCATCCAGCCGCGCGTCACCGGCGACATGGTGGGCCTCAACGCCACGGTCATCTTCGTCTCGCTGATCCTGTGGGCCTACCTGCTGGGCCCGCTGGGAGCGCTGGTGGCGGTGCCGGCCACCATCCTGGTCAAGGCCGCGCTCATCGACCACGTGCCGGGCAACCGGTGGATGGCGGCACTGGTGGGCGAGAACCCGCGCCCGGAGGAGCAGGACGAGGACACCCCGGACTCCCGCGACACCGACCACCTGCACGACCACGAGGGCGAGCCCGTCACCTCCACGCAGGGCCGGTCGGGGCTCGAGGGGGAGCGCACGCCCGAGGGGGCCGCGGCGGGCTCCGCGCGCAGTGCTGCTCCGGCCGCGGACGGGGCGCACCGCGTCGAGGACGAGCGCGGCTGAGGCCACACCCGCGCGAGCCACGCACGAGGCGGGCCGCACAGCACGGGCCGCACACAACGCAAGGGGCCGGAGTTCCGAAGAACTCCGGCCCCTTGCCGGCTCGTCAGACGCCCTCTGCGTGTCCCATCAAATTCGCCGTCAGAGCTGTCTGCCACGGGGAGATCCCGGCCCCTGTGGCATGTCACCCATCCTGAGGGGCGATCCGCCGGATCTCCCAGCCCTGCCGAACTTCTGGGGAAAACCTTTACCCGGCACGTCGTGCGCGGGCACTCGGCGGGGCCGGCTGGGCCGCCGGTCGCGTGCTCGGAACCTCTCGCCGCGCGGGAACTCCCGAGCACGCGAGCGCCGCCCCCGCACCGTCGGCCCCACCACGCAGGCGCACCCGTCGGCCCCACCACCTTGCCTACGCTGGCCGCATGAGCGACACGCCCGCCGCCTCGCCCACCGCGCACCTCGTCACGCTGCCGCCCGGCATCGCCCTGGAGCCCAGCGGATCGGGAGCCGGCGAGCTCGTGGCCCGCACCGCCGCCTGCACCCTACGCCTCGACCTCCAGGGCGCCCACCTGCTCTCGTTCACCCCCGCCGGCGGCCGCGACCTGCTGTGGACCAGCCCCGACGCCGTCCGCGCACCCGGCCAGGCGATCCGCGGCGGGGTGCCGGTCTGCGCACCATGGTTCGCCACGGGCCCCGACGGCCACCACACCCCCAAGCACGGCCCGGCCCGCACCCAGCCGTGGCAGCCCACCTCGGTCGACGTGGCCCCCGACGGCACCGTCCGCCTGGGCCTGACCACCACCGCCGATGGCGTGGACCTGCACCTGGACGTCACGGCCGGGGCCGCCCTGCGGATGGCACTCACCCTCGCCCTGCCCGACGGCGCCGCACCGCGCACCGTGGAGGCCGCGCTGCACACCTACCTGGCCGTGAGCGCCGTGGCCGACTGCACGCTCGCCGGTCTGGACGGCGCCGGCGTGGTGGACACGCTCACCGGCGGGGTCACCACGCAGTCCGGCGACCTGCGCACCGAGGGCGCCATCGACCGCATCCACCGCACCGCCGGGCCGGTGCACCTCACCGACGCCCACCGCACCGTGGCCGTCACCACGCAGGGCGCCCGCGACACGGTGGTGTGGAGCCCCGGCGCGGAGGGGGCCCGCACCATGACCGACGTGCCGGACGCCGGATGGGACGGGTTCCTCTGCGTGGAGGCGGCGTGCATCGGCGATCGCGGCGACGGCACCGACCACGCGGTGCACCTGCAGCCCGGGGCCTCGCACGTGCTGACAGCCACCTACGCGGTGGAGCCACGCGACGGCGCGGACGGTGTCGGCGCGGCCACCCACGAGACCGGCCACGGGGCCGCCCGATGACGGGGCGTCGCCTCACGCGGGTGCCGCTGCGCGCCCCGGACGCCGACGTCGTGGTGGTGGGCTCCGGCGTGGCGGGGCTGGCCGCCGCGGCCCGGTTGACCACAGCGGGCCGCCTGGTGCGGGTGCTGGAGGCGGGCCCGGTGGCCGGGGGCCGGGTGGGTTCGGCGCTGCACGACGGCTTCGCGGTGGACGAGGGCCTGCACCTGCTCGACGCCGCGGCGGCGTGGCCGACCGACCTGGTGGACCCGGCCGCGCTCGACCTGCGCCCGCTCGACCCCACCGAGGGCCTCGTGGACGGGCAGGACGCCCCGGTGCGCCTGGGCGATGACGCGGTGCCCGCCACCGGCCCGCTCGCCGCCGGGATCTCCCGCCCCGCGGCCCCGGCCCTGCCCGCGCACGGCCTGGTGGCCCTCACGGTGCAGCTCACGGCGCACCTGGACTCCCCCGTGGTGACCGGCGCCCACGTGGAGGTGGTGCGGTGGCACGGCGGGTCCTGGCAGGTGGTCGGCGACCACGGCACGTGGACCACCGGTCAGGTCGTGCTCGCGGTGCCGCCCGAGGAGGCCACGCACCTGCTGCACGGCACCCGCATCGAGCACGAGCTGGCGCACCCGGAGTGGCTCGGGACGACCACGTGGTGGCTGGCGCCCGAGGCCGCGCCGAGCCCCTCGCGCTCCCTGCGGGTGGACGCCCGTCGCGCGCCCGGCCCGGTGGCGGCCACCGTGGTGGTGACCAACGTGGCGCCGGGGTACTCCGAGGACGGGCGCGCCCTGGTGGCGGCGACGGTGCCGCACCGCGGGGGACGCCCCGTGGCCGGCGAGGCGGCCGTGCGCGCGCACCTCTCGGAGCTGTGGGGGACGGCGGCGTTCGACTGGCCCGTGGTCGCCCGCCAGGACCACCCGCGCGCCGTGCCCGTGCCCGTGCCCACGCCCGATGCGGCCGGCCCCCTCGCGCTCGAGCTCGCCCCCGGCCTCGTGCTGGCCGGCGACCACCTCGCCCCGGGAGTCACCGGCGCCCTGGCCTCTGGGGACGCGGCGGCGCGGGTCCTGCTGGCGTGACCCCCGTCGCGTGACCGGCGTCGCGTGACCGGCGTCACGCCGACCCGGCCCGTGTAGCACCATGGGCGCGTCCCGCCGCCCCGCCCCACGAGCACCAGGAGCGCCCATGACCCAGCTCGAGCCCGCCTACCTCTACGACGCCGTGCGCACGCCCTTCGCCAAGCTCGGCGGCGCCCTGGCCACGGTGCGCCCGGACGACCTGGCCGCCACCGTGGTCCGCGCGATGGTGGAGCGCTCCCCGCAGCTGGACCCGGCCCGCATCGACGAGGTGGTCTTCGGCGCCGCCAACCAGGCCGGGGAGGACAACCGCAACGTGGCGCGCATGGCCACCCTGCTGGCCGGGCTGCCGGTGAGCGTGCCGGGCTCCACCGTCAACCGCCTGTGCGGCTCCTCCCTGGACGCCGCGATGGTGGCCAGCCGCACCGTCGAGACCGGGGACGCCGACCTGGTGCTGGTGGGCGGCGTGGAGTCCATGAGCCGAGCCCCGTGGGTGGTGGCCAAGCCGGAGCGCGCATTCCCCGCCGGCAACGCCGAGATGGCCTCCACCACCCTGGGCTGGCGCCTGGTGAACCCCGCCATGCCGGCCGAGTGGACCGCCAGCCTGGGCGAGTGCAACGAGCAGGTGGCCGACGAGCTGGGCACCACCCGTGAGCAGATGGACGCCTTTGCCGCCCGCTCCCACCAGCTGGCCGCCGCGGCGTGGGAGGACGGCTTCTACGCCGACTGGACGTGCGCGGTGCCCGGCGTCGACGCGGCGGACCTGCCCCGCGACGAGACGGTGCGCCCGGGCTCGTCGGTGGAGTCGCTGGCCGGGCTCAAGCCGTCCTTCCGCCGCGACGGGCGCATCACCGCCGGCAACGCCTCCCCGCTCACCGACGGGGCGGCCGCGGTGCTGCTCGGCTCGGCCGGGGCGGCCGAGGGGCTGGGCCGCGAGCCGATGGCGCGCATCGCCGGGCGCGGGGCGCACGCGCTGGAGCCGCAGCGCTTCGGCCTGGCACCGGTGGAGGCGGCGAACAAGGCCCTGGCGAGGGCCGGCATCGGCTGGGGCGAGGTGGGGCTGGTGGAGCTCAACGAGGCCTTCGCCGTGCAGTCGCTGGCGTGCGTGGACGCGTGGGGCATCGACCCCGGCATCGTCAACACGCGCGGTGGTGCCATCGCCATCGGGCACCCGCTGGGAGCCTCGGGGGCGCGCATCCTGGGCACCCTGGCCGCCGCGATGCGGGCCGACGGCGTGCGCTGGGGCGTGGCCGCCATCTGCATCGGAGTGGGCCAGGCGCTGGCGGTGGTGCTGGAGAACGAGGGCGCCTGAGCCGCCGGGCGGGGTGCGCACCGGGCCGGCGGGGTGCGCACCGGGCGGGCCACACCCGAAACCCTCCCCCGCACGCGAAAGGTGTCGCCCGCACGGGACGTTTCCCGTGCGGGCGACACCCTTTCCGCGCGCCAGACGGTTTCCCGTGCGCCGAGCGCCAGGCGGTTTCCCGTGCGCCGAGCGCCGGGCCGCCTCGTGCGAACGCCCCCGGCCAGGGCGGCGTGCGCAGGCCCTCAGGCGCCGGCGCCAGCCACCTTCCCCGCGGCGCTCCCCCGCAGGGCCCTCTTCCGCAGCGCGCTCTTCCGCGCAGCCTTCTTCCGCGAGCCGCCGAGCAGCTGCCGCACGGCCCACTGCGCGCCGGTGGCCACCGAGCCCACCGGGTCGCGGCGCAGCTGCCCCCACGCCCCGTTGGGCAGCGCGTAGCGGAAGATCTTGCCCCACGCGCTGGCCAGCTGCACCGGCAGCGGCCCGGAGACGTAGGCGAACCCGTACCGGTCGAACACGTCGCGCATCTCCACCGAGATCTCGGCGTACCGGTTGCTCGGCAGGTCCGGGAAGCAGTGGTGCTCGATCTGGTGGCTGAGGTTGCCGGTCATGATGTGCATGAGCGGCGAACCCGAGATGTTGGCCGAACCCAGCATCTGGCGCAGGTACCACTCGCCGCGGGTCTCCCCCACGGTGGACGCGCGGCTGAAGGTCTGCACGCCCTCGGGGAAGTGACCGCACAGGATCACCGCGTTGCTCCACAGGTTGCGGGTGAGGTTGGCGGTCCACGTGGCGGCCAGCGTCGACTTCCAGTTCGGTCCGCTCAGCGCCGGGGTGACCACGTAGTCCTTGGCCACCTGCTGGGCCACCTTCTTGCCCACGCCCAGCAGGCCGGGCACGGCGGGCTTCCAGGCCGCGAGCGGCTTGCCGGCATAGCGGCCGAGCTCCAGGTCGTACAGCGCGATGGAGTACTCGAAGGTCACCGCGTTGACCGCGTTGAACAGCGGCTGCCACACCATCCACGGCTTCCACGGCTGGTCGGGGTCCACGCGGGCGATGCCGAAGCCCAGGTCGTTGTCGCGCCCGATGACGTTGGTGTACGTGTGGTGCAGGTCGTTGTGGGAGTGCTTCCAGCCCTCGGCGGTGGAGGGGTGGTCCCACTCCCAGGTGCTGGAGTGGATCCGCGGGTCGCGCATCCAGTCCCACTGCCCGTGGAGGATGTTGTGGCCGATCTCCATGTTCTCCAGGATCTTGGCCACGGCCAGGGCGCCGGTGCCCAGCACGAAGCCCACCTTGGTGCGGCTGCCCACCATGAGCACGAGACGACCGCCCATGTCGAGCGCGCGCTGGGTGGCGATGACGCGGCGGATGTACGCGGCGTCGGCCGACCCGCGGGAGTCCATGACCCGCTGGCGGATGGCGTCCAGCTCGCGCCCCATCTCCTCGATCTGCTCGATCGTGAGGTGCGCGGCCGGGTCGTCGCCGCCGGAGCGCTTGGGCTTCCAGTGGCGCTCGGGGGACTCGGTGGCGGTGATGCGGTTGACCCCGCGGCGGGTGTCGCGGCGGGCCCGGGCGAACGCCTTGTTGACGCGCATGGAGTCGCTGAACGCGGCGGGCGCCAGGCGGGATCCCCCCAGGCCGGGGCGGGCGGATGCGGGGCGGGTGCGTCGTGCGGGGGTGGTCGTCATGCCGGTACCTCCAGGTGGCAGTCGCCTGCGGCGGTCGTGACGCAGGTCTGGACGAGTGCGGGGTCCTCGGGGGTGGCGAGGGTGAGCGAGCCGTCGCGCAGGTCGCGCACGGCCCCCTCGGTGAGGTTCAGGACGCAGGAGTGGCAGATGCCCATGCGGCAACCGCTGGGCAGCAACAGGCCGGCCTCCTCGCCCGCATCGAGCAGGGTGGTGGAGCCGTCGGTCTCCACCTCGGTCTTGGAGCCACCCGTGGCGAAGGTGGCCAGGCCGCCCTCGCCGGGGGTGATCTCCACGGTGCGGAAGCGCTCGGTGAGCAGCTGGTGGCGCAGGCCGGCGTCCTCCCAGAACTGCTCGCAGTCGTCGAGCATCCCGGCCGGGCCGCAGGCCCACACGGTGCGCTCGCGCCAGTCGGGCACCTCGGTGTCCAGCTCGTCCAGGCCGAAGCGCCCCTCGGTGGCCGTGTGGCGGGTGATGAGGCGCAGCCCGAAGCGGTCGGCGATGGCGGGCAGCTCCTCGGCGAACAGCCGCTCGGCAGGCGTGCGGGCGGACTGCACCACCACCACGTCCGGCGCGTCGGGACCGTGCCACTTGTGCCCGCGCAGCAGCCCCATGATCGGCGTGATGCCGGAGCCCGCTCCCAGGAAGAGGATCTTGCCGGGGCGCGGGTCGTCGAGCGTGAACTCGCCGTCGGCGGCATCGAGGTGGAGCAGGTCGCCGACCTTCGTGTTGCGCACCAGGTGGGTGCTCACGAGGCCGTCGGGCACCTGGGTGACCGTGATCTGCAGCAGCCCGGCGTCACCGGGGGTGCCGGCAGGTGCCGGCTTGCTGGTGAGGCTGTAGGTGCGCCAGTGCCGCACGCCGTCCACGTCCACGCCGATGCGGACGTACTGGCCGGGGCGGTGGGCCTTCCACAGCACGCCGGGGCGCAGCCAGAGGCTCACGGTGCGCGCGGTGTCGTGGTGGACGCGCTCCACGCGGGCCACCAAGGAGACGCGGGACTGCAGCGGGGCCACCATGTCGACGTAGTCGTGCGGCACCACCGGGGTGGTCACCACAGCGGCGGCCTCGATGAGGCGGTCCACCCAGGCAGGGCGGGGGGTGACCCGACGGGTCGAGGAACTCATGCCGTCCATCCTGTCTGGCACCGGTGAACGATTCACCCCCGCTCGGCGTGGAGAACCACGCCCGGATTTGTCCCTCGTGAACAAAGCGCGCACGATGTCCCCGTGGACGCCTCCCCCGAGCCCCTCACCGCGGGCACCGCCGCATCCTTCTGGACCCCCGAGCTGGTGGCCGCCCTGCGCGATGCTGTGGAGGTCGCCTCCCAGCAGAGCGTCACCGCCATCGTGCAGGACGTCCCGGCGTACCGCGACGAGTTCCGGCACGGACGCTCCGCGGTGCTCAAGGAGGCGGTGTCCATGGCGCTGCACGGCTTCCTGGACCTCATCGAGACGCCGGGACCGGGCGACGCGGCCCCCACCGGACCCACCTCGGCCACCGTCCTGGGCGCCCGTTCGCTGGGCCGCCGGGAGGCCCGCGCCGGGCGCACCGTGGAGGCGGTGCTGGCCGCCTACCGCGTGGGGGCGCGCGTGTGCTGGGTGACCTTCAGCGACGTGGCCCTGGAGCACGGCCTGGCCGCCCGGGAGCTGCAGACCTTCGCGGCCCTGACCTTCACCTACATCGACGACCTCTCCGCGGCCACGGTGGCCGGGCACACCCAGGAGCGGGCGCGCTCCGACCAGCGGCGCAGCCAGGCCCGCACCAACCTGGGGCTGCTCGTGGTGCGCGGGGCCCGCACGGCCGAGGTGGACGCCGCGGCCCGCGCGGCCGGCCTCACCTCGCCGCGGACGGTGAGCCTCATGGTGTGCCGCAGCGAGGACAC
Organism: Kytococcus schroeteri; assembly: GCF_042433515.1. Lineage (NCBI taxonomy): Bacteria > Bacillati > Actinomycetota > Actinomycetes > Micrococcales > Kytococcaceae > Kytococcus > Kytococcus schroeteri. The sequence goes on from NZ_JBHLVH010000006.1 coordinate 31,603, forward strand.
CGGCGCGCTGACCTCCCGGCTGCCGCTGCGCACGCTGGTGCTCGACCAGGTGGGGCTGGGCCCGGAGGGCTCCGGCTGGAGCACGCTGCTGCTGCCCGACCCCACCGACGACGAGCTGGACCGCGCCCGCCGCACCCTGCGCCGGGCCGGGGTGCACTGCCTGGTGACACCCCCGGTGGGCCGGGCCGCCGCCCCGGAGACCTGGCGCCTGGCCAGCCGGTGGGTGTCCGTGCCGCCGGACCCGATGGGGGTGCCCGAGGGGCCGCTGGACCTGCAGGACGTGCTGCCGCACATGGTGGTGCACGGCGACGCGGCGGCCGCCCGCGAGCTGGCCGCGGCCGCCCTGGAGCCGCTGGCCGACCTGCCGGAGTCCACCCGGGAGCGCCTCGTGGAGACCCTGCGGCTGTGGATGCTGCTGCGCGGCCAGCGGGCGCTGGTGGCCGAGCGCCTGGGCGTGCACCCGCAGACGGTGCGCTACCGCATGAACCAGCTGCGCGACCTGTTCGGCAGCACCCTGGACGACCCGCGCGGCGCCGAGCAGGTGCTGCTGGCCACGCTCGTGGCCCCGGGGCTCACCGCATCGGACTGACGCGCCGCGCTCAGATGCGGTCCACGTGCGGGCGCAGACGCTCCACGTCCACGGTGGTCACGGCAGGTCGCTTCGGCCTCCGCCCGTCCCCGGAGGAGCGGCCGGTGAGGCGCCGCTGGATCCACGGGCGCAGGTGCAGGCCCGCCCACTCGCGGTTGGCCTGGAGCGTCTCCCACCGGGTCAGCGGCTCCAGCGGCGGCAGCGGCTCGTCCCAGGCGCGCTCGGCGGCGCCCTCCACCTCGAGCCCCAGCGTCCACGCAGCCTGCTGCGCCACCCGGCGATGCCCCTCGGTGGAGAGGTGGATGCGGTCCGGCGCCCACATGCGCGCGTCGCGCAGGGAGCGCAGGGTCCAGATGTCGGCCACGAAGCAGTCGTACCGCTGCGCGATGCCCCACACGTTGGCCGTGAACTCGGCGAAGCGCGGGGACGCCCGGCGCAGCACGGGGGTACGGCTGATGTCCGGCGCGGTGACCAGCAGCACGTCGGCCCCCGTCTCCCGGATGCGGGCCACGGCATCCTCCAGCTGGTCCACCACGGCGTCGCGGTCCACGCGGGGGCGCAGGTAGTCGTTGCCGCCGGCGTTGAGGCTCACCAGGTCCGGGGTCAGCGTCAGGCCCTCGTCGAGCTGCTCGCCGGTGACCTGCCCGATGAGGCGCCCCCGGATGGCCAGGTTGGCGTACCCGAAGGGTGCCGGCGCGGGCTTGCCCTCGGCGTCGGTGAGGGCGGCATTGCGCAGCGCGAGGCGGGCGGCCAGCCGGTCCGCCCAGCCATGGTGGGCCTCCGGGTCGTCGTCGGTGGGGTCCACCAGGCCCTCGGTGAACGAGTCACCCAGCGCGACGTAACGCTGCCAGATGCGGCCCTCGAGCGGTGCTGCGGTGGTCATGCGTTCCCTCCGTGGTGGTCCGGGTCAGCCTGCACCGTAACGTTTCTGGGCACGCGCCCGGGCCTTGGCTGCCTCCTCCTCGCGGTCCTTCGGCGGCGCCGAGGTGGTCAGTCCGTCCAGCAGGCGCTGGGTGGCTGCCGTGATCTCCTCCACCGCCTGGTCGAAGGCCTCGGTGTTGGCCTGCGACGGGGTGCGCGTGCCAGCGATCTTGCGGACGTACTGCAGGGCGGCGGCCTCGACCTCCTCGGCGGTGGCCGGGGGCTCGAAGTTGTGCAGGGTCCGGATGTTGCGGCACATGCCCCCATCCTCCCACCCGCGCAGCCACTACCGAGGCGAGAGTGACCGCTTGCCCAGATGGCCACTCGGACCGCCCGGGTCTGCATCCAGATCTCATCCGGCCAGTGCGCGCCGACTGCGGGCAGCCCCTACCCCCAACCCGATAATCACTCCACCCCAATAGGTTTCGACTTAACACCCTTAATGGGGACGCCCCAGTGGACACCGAGGACCACGCGAGGTAGCGTGACCCTTCTCACACTCAAACCAAGGGGGATCATGGACCGCATTGAACTGGACATCTTCTCGGGGCTGCCAAACCCAGTCTGGGATCTCAATACCACAGAGACGGCCAGCCTCATCCGCCAGATCAAGAACGACCAGACGGAAGTGCGCCCACTCAGCGAGTCTTCAGATCGACTCGGATACAAGGGCTTCATCATCCACATGGACTCCCAAGAGTCTTATCGTAGCGGCCTGGGGCCAACCCAGTTGCGTTCCGCCTGGGCGAGGGCCACGCCAACCCCGACACCCTGCAAGAGCTGCTTCTCCGCGGAGCCCAAGGAGCAGAGATCAACGCACTGGCTGTGGATGCCGCAGCACTTGCCATCGAAGGGAGTGCTGAGCCCGCAACGAGCACCACCGACCCCGACACCCCGGACGCCGGCAGTGAGACTTTGGCGGGCTGCGGGTACCACCTCACAAGCTCTGTCGACTTCAAGTTCTGGGGAGGAGTCCACACCTCGAAGAACAACTGCTACAACTATGCCGCGAACTGGCGAACAGGAACGTTTGCCCACCCTGGGCGAGCTTCGGGGAAGCACTTCCGGTTCACAGATTTCTGGGGAAGAACCCGAACCCTTTCCCAACAGAAGCAGGCACTGCGCGAGTCCATGATGGCTGATGGATGGAAGACCACATGCAGTTCCCGATCGCTCTATGTCGCCGCAGCCATCTGGCCCGGAGTTGACTACCATTTCTGGCGCCGCACTGCCCCTCATAAGTGGATCAGCGTCAGCAAACCCTGGTCACACAAGCGCGGAGGATACTACCCCCAGAACACCGACTCCGGGGGGAATCACATCAGCTCCCCGTACCACTCCAAACGATGGGACTACACCCTCTGGTGCGGAACCATGTACTCCCCCACGACCGTCTTCGTCAAGTGAACCAAGGAGATTCCATGCCCTCGGCCACCATGAGTCGTAGACTCTTCCTCCTTGGCCTCGCGCCGGGATTGGCTCTTGCGTCGCACACTGCGCATGCCACCAGCACCCCCATCGCAAAGCTCGCCACAAGCAGTGGATCCACGCCCGCCACGCTGGACGATTTCCTGCTAGATCTTGCACTCCGCGCCGATGACCGGTCGCCTCTCCCCAAGGAGGGCCCCCAGTGACCCGTATACAGCGTCTCGTTCCGATGTCTGCCGCCCTGCTCCTGACCCTGGCCGGGTGCGGAGAGGAACCGCAGACGGGTGCCACGACCTCCCCCTTCCGAGCGACGGCCGACGTGTTCTCCGGCCGGCCGAACCCCGAGTGGGACGCCTCCGACGAGGCCCGCCGCGCCGCCGCCACGTGCCTGGACCAGCTCGCGCAGGCCGATGAGGCCGCCGCCGCACCGCCCAGCCCGGGCGGGCTCGGCTTTGGCGGCGTCACCTTCGAGCCGGCCCCCGCATCGGGCGGCACCGCGCTGACCCGCATCGTGGACCACACCGCCTTCGGAACCCGGGACGGGCGGCCGGTCACCGCGGAGTGCACCGACCTGGGCGAGGCCACCTGGGAGCAGTTCGCGGAACTCGAGCCGGTAGCCGTCAAGGACCTCCGGAGCAACGCCAACGCGTCCTAACCCTGCCCCCACAGACACGCCGCGCGCCCGTCAGCAGGTGCTGGCGGGCGGCGCGTGAGCAGCGTGGGTGGGCGCGTGGCCCTACCGCGGTATCGGGTCAGAGGGCCTTGCGCAGGTCCTTGTTCAGCTGGCTGATGACGTCCAGCGGGATGCCCTTGGGGCAGACCGCCGCGCACTCACCGATGTTGGTGCAGCCGCCGAAGCCCTCCTCGTCGTGCTGGTTCACCATGTTGACCACGCGCGAGTCACGCTCCGGCTGACCCTGCGGCAGCAGGCCCAGGTGGGTCACCTTGGCGCCCAGGAAGAGCATGCCGGCCGCGTTCGGGCAGGCCGCCGCACAGGCACCACAGCCGATGCAGGTGGCGGCGTCGAACGCGCGGTCGGCGTCCTCCTTGCGCACCGGGTGGGTGTTGGCGTCCACCGCGGCACCGGTGTTCACGGAGATGTAGCCACCGGAGCCGATGATGCGGTCGTAGGCGCTGCGGTCGACCACGAGGTCCTGCACCACCGGGAACGCGTCCGCACGGAACGGCTCCAGGGTGAGGGTCTCGCCGTCCTTGAAGGAGCGCATGTGCAGCTGGCACAGGGTGGTGCGCTCCGGGCCGTGGGCGATGCCGTTGACCATGAAGCCGCACGCACCGCAGATGCCCTCGCGGCAGTCGGACTCGAAGGCCACCGGCTGCTCACCGGCCTCCGTGAGCTCCTCGTTGAGGACGTCCAGCATCTCCAGGAAGGACATGTCCTCGGTGATGCCGTCCACCTGGTAGGTGGCGAACTGGCCCTTGTCGCCGGCGCCGGCCTGGCGCCAGATCTTGAGAGTGATCTTCACTTGTAGCTCCGCTGCTTCATCTCGATGGCGTTGTACACGAGGTCCTCCTTGTGCAGCACCGGACGCTCACCGGCACCGGTGAACTCCCAGGCCGCCACGTAGGCGAACTCGTCGTCGTGGCGCAGGGCCTCGCCGTCCTCGGTCTGGGACTCCGCCCGGAAGTGGCCACCGGCCGACTCGCGACGGTGCAGGGCGTCGATGCACATGAGCTCACCCAGCTCCAGGAAGTCGGCCACACGGCCGGCCTTCTCCAGCGACTGGTTGAGGGTGGCGGCCGCGCCGGGCACCTTGACGTTGGTCCAGAACTCCTCGCGGAGGGCCCGGATCTTCTCGATGGCGGTGCGCAGACCGGCGTCGGTGCGCTCCATGCCGCAGTACTCCCACATGATGGAGCCCAGCTCGCGGTGGATGGAGTCCACCGTGCGGGTGCCGTTGATGGAGAGCAGCTGCTGCACGCGGGCGTCCACGGCCTCGCGCGCGGCCACGGCCTCGGGGTGGTCCGCGCTGATGTTGGACTGCCCCTCCTTGGCCAGGTAGTCGTTGATGACGTTCGGCAGCACGAAGTAGCCGTCGGCCAGACCCTGCATCAGCGCCGAGGCGCCCAGGCGGTTGCCGCCGTGGTCGGAGAAGTTCGCCTCACCGGCCACGAACAGGCCCGGGATGGTGGACTGCAGGTCGTAGTCCACCCACAGGCCGCCCATCGTGTAGTGCACGGCCGGGTAGATGCGCATCGGCACCTCGTACGGGTTCTCACCCGTGATGCGCTCGTACATGTCGAAGAGGTTGCCGTACTTGGCGGCCACCGCGTCCTTGCCCATGCGCTCGATGGCCGACGCGAAGTCCAGGTACACGCCGCGGCGCACCTGACGCTCCTGGCCGTCCTGGTCCACCTCGGCCACGGCCGGGCCCACGCCGCGGCCCTCGTCACACATGTTCTTGGCCTGGCGCGAGGCGATGTCGCGGGGCACCAGGTTTCCGAACGCCGGGTAGATGCGCTCCAGGTAGTAGTCGCGCGCCTCCTCCGGGATCTCGCGGGGGTCCTTGTCGCAGTCGGCGGCGTCCTTGGGGACCCAGATGCGGCCGTCGTTGCGCAGGGACTCCGACATCAGCGTCAGCTTGGACTGCTTGTCGCCGTGCTGCGGGATGCAGGTGGGGTGGATCTGCGTGAAGCAGGGGTTGCCGAAGTAGGCGCCCTTGCGGTGCGCACGCCACGCGGCGGTGACGTTGGACCCCATCGCGTTGGTGGAGAGGAAGAAGACGTTGCCGTAGCCGCCGGTGGCCAGCACCACCGCGTCGGCCATGTGCGTCTCGATCTCACCGGTGCGCAGGTTGCGGGCGATGATGCCGCGCGCCTTGCCCTCCACGACGACCAGCTCGAGCATCTCGTGGGCGTTGAACATCTCCACGGTGCCGGCGCCGATCTGGCGCTCCAGCGCCTGGTAGGCGCCGATGAGCAGCTGCTGGCCAGTCTGGCCGCGGGCGTAGAAGGTGCGCTGCACCTGCACGCCACCGAACGAGCGGTTGTCGAGCAGACCGCCGTACTCGCGGGCGAAGGGCACACCCTGCGCCACGCACTGGTCGATGATGTTCGCGGACACCTCAGCCAGGCGGTACACGTTGGTCTCGCGGGAGCGGTAGTCGCCACCCTTCACCGTGTCGTAGAACAGGCGGTAGACCGAGTCGTTGTCGTTCTTGTAGTTCTTGGCGGCGTTGATGCCACCCTGCGCGGCGATCGAGTGCGCACGGCGCGGCGAGTCCTGGTAGCAGAAGGACTTCACGTTGTAGCCGGCCTCACCGAGGGTGGCGCCCGCGGCGGCGCCGGCCAGGCCGGTGCCCACGATGATGACGTTGATCTTGCGGCGGTTGGCCGGGTTCACCAGCGCGGTCTCGAACTGGCGGCGCTGCCACATCGTCTCGATGGGGCCACCGGGGGCCTTCGTGTCGGCGATCGGGTCACCGAGCACCCACGGGTCGTTGGTGTGCTCACCGGACTTGTTCACCGGGCGGGTGTCCGCCGGGGCGTCGCCCTGGGCGGTGCCGCGCTGGGCGTCGCCGTCGGCGTCGAAGGCGTCGTCCTTCTTGCGCTTCCAGGGGGCGTTGTCACCGAAGAGTGTTGCCATGAGTCTGCTCCTCCTGGGGCGGTCAGTTGACGAGGTCGAGGAACACCGCGAACGGCGGCACCAGGAAGCCGACCACCACGAGGGCGGCGAGCACGGCGCCGATGGTGCGCAGCATCGGGATGTTCTTGGTCTTGGTCAGGCCGAGCGTCTGCATCGCGGAGAAGAACCCGTGGAATATGTGCATGCCCAGGGCGGCCATCGCCAGCACGTAGATGAGCAGCACCCACCAGATCTCGAAGGACTCCACGTAGTTGGCGGCGGGGCTGGCCAGCTCGCCCTGCGGGTGGATGGTCTTGGTGGTGAAGTGCAGGATGTGGAAGACCACGAACAGCAGCAGCGCGATGCCACCCCAGCGCATGGTGCGCGAGGCGAGGCTCGAGGTGAGCGACTTCTTCATCGCGTAGCCGACGCTGCGGCCCTTCTTGGCGCGGCCCCACAGCTTGACCGCCAGCACGACGTGCGCCAGCACCGCGGCCAGCAGGACGAGACGCACGATCCACAGCGCACCCTCGTAGGGCAGGATCGGCTCACCCATGGTGCGCAGGTGGTGCGCGTAGGTGTCGAACGCCTCGTGGGACTGGAGGATCTTCAGGTTGCCGAGCATGTGCCCGAGCACGAAGAGGATGAACAGGAGGCCGGAGACCGCCATGAGGATCTTGTTCCAGATCGTCGTGGTGGTGGCCGACCGCTTCGTCGGAGCCGCGTTGTCAAGTGCCACGGGGCGGATTCTACTGAGAGGCTGGGAGCGGGCTGGGTGAGGCTTGCCTACCCCGTGGGTCGCGCCCGCGCGCGGGCCGGGCGCCGCCCCCATCGGCCCCGCGGTGGACGCACCTAGGATGCCAGCCATGCCCTCCACGCCCGGTGACGTCGCGACCCCGTCGCCCTCGGCGCCTGATCTCGAGCAGCAGCTCCGCGAGGACCTCCTCGGTCCCCTCGCCCGGCGCGGCGCGACCGCGCGGCGCATCGCCCGGTGGGCCTGGGTCGGCCCGCTGCTGTGCATGCTGCTGGGCGGGTGGATGCGGTGGTGGCACCTGGACGAGCCGCACCAGCTGGTCTTCGACGAGACCTACTACGTCAAGCAGGCGTGGTCGCTCGCCGAGTGGGGTTACGAGCGGGACAAGCCCGACGGCATGGAGGAGCCCGACCAGTTCTTCACCACAGGCAACTGGCAGACGGTCTACGACGACAAGGCCGACTTCGTGGTGCACCCGCCGGTGGGCAAGTGGGTGATCGCCGCCGGCGAGGTGGTCTTCGGCATCGAGTCGTCCTTCGGCTGGCGCGTCTCGGTGTGGGTGCTGGGCAGCCTGTCCATCCTCGTCATCGGCCGGGTGGCGTGGGAGATGTTCGGCTCGGCCACGCTCGCCACGCTCGCCTCCTTCCTGGCGATGCTGGAGGGCCACCACTTCGTGCACAGCCGCACCGGCCTGCTCGACGTGGTGCTCATGTTCTTCGTGCTCGTGGGCTTCTGGTTCCTGCTGCTGGACCGCAACGCCTCGCGGCGCCTGCTGGCCCGGAGGGTGGCGGCGCTGCACGGCGGGGACGCCTGGCGGTGGAATCTCCGCCGGCCCGCGGTGGGCATGACCTACGGCCCGTGGCTGGGGCTGCGCCCGTGGCGATGGGCGGCCGGCATCAGCCTGGGGCTGGCCGCGGGCGTCAAGTTGTCCGGGCTGTACCCGCTCATGGCCTTCGGGCTGCTCACCGTGCTGTGGGACTGCACGGCCCGGCAGCGGGCGGGCGTCTCCCGGCCGTGGAGCGCCGGGGCAGTGCTCCGGGACGGGCCACAGGCGTTCGTCACCTACTGCGGGGCGGCCCTGGCGGCCTACCTCGCCTCGTGGGTGGGCTGGTTCCGCAGCACCGACGGGTACATGCGCCAGTGGGCCACCGAGCACCCCGGTGAGGGGGTCACCTGGCTGCCCGGCCCGCTGCGCGCGTTGTGGGAGTACCACGCCAAGATGTACGAGTTCCACGTCGGGCTGACCAGCGACCACACGTACCGCTCCAGCCCGTGGAGCTGGCCGCTGCAGCTGCGTCCCACCTCGTTCTTCTACGAGACCAAGACGCTCGGCGAGGCCGGGTGCGAGGTGGAGAAGTGCTCCAAGGCCATCAACTCGGTGGGCTCGGTGAGCATCTGGTGGGTGGCCACCGCCGCGGTGTTCGTGCTGCTGTTCTGGTGGGTCGCGCAGCGCGACTGGCGGGCCGGCGCCATCGCCGTGGGGGTGCTCTCGGGGTGGCTGCCCTGGCTGCCGGTGCAGCACCGCACGATCTACCAGTTCTACTCGATCGCTTTCGAGCCGTTCATGGTGCTGGCCGTGGTCTTCGTCATCGGGCTGGCGCTGCGGCACGTGTGGGGCAAGTACGCGGTGGGGGCCTACCTGGCCCTGGTGGTGCTGAACTTCTGGTACTTCTGGCCCATCTGGACCGCCCAGGTGATCCCGTACTCCGCGTGGCGAGCCCGCATGTGGTTCGCCAGCTGGATCTGACGCGGGGGCCGGCCGGGGCAGCATCGCCTGCGCCAGCCGCCCGCGGCATCGCTCTGCCGCACCCTGCCGCACGGCCGCACGCCCGCGGCATCGCACCGCCGCACGCGAAACCACGCGCCGCACGGGAAGGGTGGTCGCCGCACGCGACGATTCCCGTGCGGCGACCACCGTTCCCGTGCGCGGTGACCTTTCCGGTGCGGCTGGCCCACGAAGACCCCCACCCGCGACACGCCCATCCTTCGACACGCCGACCCATCGACACGCCGACGGTCGGGAGGTTCATCGGTAGGCGCATCGGAGGATCGCGGACGCCGCCGGTGTTGATGGGTGCGCGTCCGGCGGGCCGCGGTCGGCCACACGGGGCGGTCCTCGCCGGCGCGGGCAGCCCGCATCCGCACAGCGCCCACCCCCGCGCGATGGGGCCCGTCAGGCGGGGCGGGAGAACTGCCCCACGAGCTCCGGGGAGACCGCGCGCATCATCGCCACCGCGTCGGGCAGCGGCAGGTTGGGCACGCGGTAGGACTCGTCGCCGCCGGCCACCGTGGCCACCGCCGTGCACAGCCCCAGGCGCCGCTGGAAGAAGGACTGCTCCACCGTCCAGCTGAGCACGCCCTCGCACTCCAGGGCCAGGTGCCGCCGCAGGAGTGCGCCCTGCCGCACCAGCAGGTGCCGGTCGGTCACCGCGTGCCCCAGCGAGCGCCAGGCCGGCCACACCGGGGCCAGGTTGAGCACCGCCATGAGCGCGGTCCACCCCAGCAGCCAGGTCCACGCCGAGGCACCCGTCCAGCCGAGCGGGTCGCCCACGGCGAAGTGCCGCAGCACCGCGATGCCGCCGAGCACCGGCACCAGACCGACCCAGAAGGTGGTCACGAGCGCCCCGACGGCCATGCGCCGCAGCGCCTTCGGCCCGTGGGAGACCAGCGGCCGCTCGAACAGGTCGGCCGGCACCGTCTTGGGCTCGCCGCTGCCGAGCACGTCGGCCGCCAGCGCCCGGGCCTCGGAGCGCGGCACGGTGGGCAGCAGGTCCACGGAGCCGTCCTCGGCACCGGTCACCACCGCCTCGGCCGAGGCGCCGCGCTGCCAGCGCTGCTGCCACGGCTCGGTGACCACGACGCCGCGCACCTTGCGCTCCTCGAGCGTGGCCGAGCGGGTGGTGGTCAGGCCGCGGGTGACCTGCAGGGTGCCCTGCGCGGTGCGGGTGACGCGCAGCCCCCACCAGCCCAGCAGGTAGGCCACCGTCGAGGTGAGCAGCGAGAGCACCACACCGGCCACCACCAGCAGCACGACGGTGTGCACCAGGCCGAGGCTCTCCACGGCGTGCACCACCTCGCCACCGATGCGTCGCCCCACCGCGGAGTCGGCGATGTCGTCGAAGAACTGGCCGCCGAAACCGACGACCGCCGCGGCCACGAACAGGCCACTCGCCCCCAGCGGGCCGAAGCGCAGCCACCGGGGGTCCCACGTGGCGAGCACCTGCTCGGGCATGTCGTCCGCGACCGGCTGCACGGCCTCCTCGACGCCGCTCTCCACCCCGGCGCCGGGGGCGCTGACGCCACGCTCGGCCTCGGAGGGGTCGAGCGCGTCCACCCCCTGGGCGGCCTGCACGCGGCGGGTGCGGCGCAGCAGGTTCTCGCGCAGCGCCTGGGCGTCGGCGGTGCGCAGGCCCTCGAGCTCCACCTGGTCGTCGTCCACACCGGTGCCGATCTTCATGGTGCGCAGGTCGAGCAGCCGCATGAGCAGGTTGCCCTCGACGTCGATGGTGCGCACCCGCTCCAGGCGGGCCGTCTTGGTGCGTCGGTTGAGCCACCCCTGGCGCACCTGCACGGTCTCGCCGTCCACCCGGTAGGCGAGCGTGAACCACTGCACCAGCGTGACCACCACGGCCAGGACGGCACCGCCGACGGCCGAGAACACCTGGAAGCCGGGGTCCCCGCTGCGGGTGAACAGCAGCACGAGCAGCACCGGCAGCAGGGAGCCGACCAGCTTGACCGGGTGCACGAGCAGCATGCGCAGGTCCTGGCGGCGCCACTCCCCCTCGGCGGGCACCGGCTCGGGCGCCGGCGGCATCGGGGCGGGCTGGGGCACCGGCGGCACCGGCCCCGGCGCCGGCGCCGGCGCCGGCGCGGGGGCGTCGTCCGGGGCGCCCCACCCCATCGGCGTGCTCACGTGCCGTCACCCCGCACGGCGCTCGCGGCGCGCGTCAGCTGCTCGAGGAGCACCTGGGCCCGCTCGTCGTCCAGCGCCTCGATGGTGACGTCCCCGGCTGAGGACGCGGTCGTGATCTTCACGTCGGTGAGGCCAAAGTGGCGCATGATCGGGCCGCGCGAGACGTCCACGGTCTGGATGCGGGCCAGCGGCACCATGCGGCGCTCGATGTCGATCCACCCGGTGCGGGTGTACACCGCGTCCGGCGTGGCCTCCCACCGCGCCCAGCGGTAGCGGAGGCCGGGGGCCACCACGAGCGACACCAGGCCGACGAGCACGAAGAGACCAGCCACCGCCCAGGCCCACCAGGGCGGGGCGTGCTCGGCCAGGAACCACCACCCGCCCAGCACGCCGGCGGAGATGACCAGGGTGACCACCAGGCCCACCACCTCGCCCACGCGCCAGTAGGCGGGGGCGCGCTCGGAGACCCGGTGGCGGGGCTCGTCGAGGACGGCGACGTCGGGGCGACCTGCCGCGACGACGAGGGACTCGGCGGGGTGGGGAGAAGTCACCGGCACATTCTCCGGGACGACTCCGTCGGGGCCGGTCCCTCCGCGGACGGACCCGGCGCACCCGTCAGCAGCAGTCCCAGGACATGCCCACGCGCCGCAGGTCTCCCCGGGCCAGGTCCTCGACCGGGACGAAGAAGCCCATCACGCCCGCATCGCCGACGGTGACCCCCGCACTGTCGCTGTCCAGCTGGAAGAGCAGGACGCGCTCCGGCCCCTGATCCTGGTCGCGCGGGTCGGACTGGGTGAAGTACGGGTAGCCGCCCAGCTGCGTGCCGCCGGAGGCCACCCCGGCCGCCATCAGTGCCTCGACCGCTTCCCCGTAGGGGGTGTCCCCGAGGGCCGTGGACAGGGCCGGGGGACGTCGGCCGTCCCGAGACCCGGCAGCTGCTCCTCTGGCTCCCGGCAGGTGAAGGTCATGCGGAGGGGGAGGCGCGCCTGGTCCAGGGGGGCGTCTCGCCCCCGTGGTCCGTGGACCGCACGTACCCGTCCGGGACCGAACGCGTGGGCCACGCCACGCCGGCCGGGAGATAGGGCGAGCCACCGAGCTTGCTCTCCCACCGGCGCGGCAGGGACAGGTACTCCTCGATGACGTCCAGGCCCCGATGCTGCCCGGCCCGGTCAGGCCGCTCCTTCCTCCCCCCGACGGAGCCCCCACCCCGGGGCAACTATGGTCGCCGTCACACACCGACCACTGGGAAAGAGCATGCAGCACACACGATCCAGAACCGTCCTGATGGCCATGACAGCGGGCTCCCTCTTCGCCATGTTCTTCGGCGCGGGGAACCTCGTGTTCCCACCGATGCTGGGGGCGCAGGCCGGAGACGGGTTCGCACCCGCCCTCCTGGGCTTCATGCTCTCGGCCGTGGCCCTGCCGATCCTGGCGGTGACGGCCGTGGCCGTCACCGGCGGCGACATCCTGCACCTCACCTCCCGGGGAGGCCGCGTGTTCGGCGTGCTGTTCCCGGTGCTGGTGTACCTGTCCATCGGCGCCAGCTACGCGCTGCCGCGCACCGGCGCGGTGAGCTACGCCGCGAGCGTCCCGCCGCTCACCGGCACCGACTCGTGGACCGCCAAGGCCGTCTTCGCCGTGGTGTTCTTCGGCCTCACCTACCTGCTGGCCCTCAACCCCGACGGCATCATCGACACCATCGGCCGCTACCTCACCCCAGCCCTGCTGGGGCTCATGGTGCTGCTGGTGACCCTCTCGCTGGTGCGCATGGAGCGCCAGCCCGCCGCGGCCTCCGCCGACTACGCCGACCAGCCGTTCGTCTCCGGCTTCCTGCAGGGCTACCTGACGATGGACTCCCTGGCCGCCCTGGCACTGGGCATCGTCGTCATCACCACCCTCACCCACGCCGGCATCGAGCCGGGCCGCCGCCTGCTGCGCAGTGTCTCGGTGGCCGGTCTGCTCGCCGGCCTGATGCTGGGCGCGGTCTACCTGGGCCTGGCCCTCATCGGGCAGCGCCTGCCGGACGGGCAGGGGTACACCGACGGGGCGAGCATGCTCTCCGAGGCCGCCCACCAGACCATGGGCCCGACCGGCACGGTGGTGTTCGCGCTCATCGTGATCCTGGCCTGCCTCACCACCTCGGTGGGCCTGCTGGGCGCCACCTCGTCGTTCTTCGCCCGCCTTGTGCCGGCCGTCTCCTACCGCACGTGGGCGATCGTCTTCAGCCTCGTCTCGCTGGCGATCTCCACGCTGGGCCTGGAGCAGGTGATCGAGGTGGCGGCACCCATCATCGGCTTCCTGTACCCGCCGGCGATGGCGCTGATCCTGCTGGTGCTCGTGGAGGCCGCCCTGCGGCTCCGCCTGCACCTGGCCTACGTGCTCGCGCTGGCGGTGGCCCTGGTGTGGTCGGCCGTCATGACGCTCGTCGGGCTGGGATGGGGCGCCTCGGCCCTCGAGCCGCTCATCAGCTGGTCGCCGGGCCACGCCCAGCAGCTCGGGTGGGTGCTGCCCACCCTGGTGGCGGCCGTGGTGGGCGCGGTGCTCGACCGGGTGCGCGGGGTCCCGGAGCGTGCCGCCCGCCCGGACACGGCGCGAACCGAGCCGGCCACCGCCTGAGCGCGGCACCCGCATCGGGGCAGGGTCCGGTTGGCCCGGGGTGACGACGCCCACAGCGTGCGACACCCCGGGCGATGTGGACCCACCCCCCGGAGCAGCACTTGCGGGCCACGGCCCGCGCACGACGAAGGCCCCCTCCGTGCGGAGGGGGCCTTCGTGTCACCGGTGGAGCTAAGGGGATTCGAACCCCTGACCTTCTCATTGCGAACGAGACGCGCTACCAACTGCGCCATAGCCCCGTGTGCGACCGCCGACTATAGCAACTGTCCGGACGGTGGGCCAACGCGGCCAACGCGGCCAACGCGCGGCCAACGCGCGGCCGGCTGCGGGCCAGCGACCCGCCCCGCTCAGCGGCGGGCCGCAGTGCGGCGCTGGGACCGCGGCGCCGCGGTGACCTTGACACCCTTGGGCAGCGGGCGACGCGAGGGCGCGTGCGTGGGCCGGCCGGGGCGGGCCGGACGCTGCGCACGAGTCGGGGCCGAGGACCGACCACGGCGGGCCGCCACGGAGCGCGAGCGCCCGGAGGCCGACCGGCCACCGGCGGGCACCTCCCGGGCCCCGCGGCGCACACCGGTGATGCGCAGCCCGGTGCCGCGCAGCTGCATCTCGGCGCACTTGCGCGACCAGGCCACGGTGGCGGCGAACCCGAGCACGAACAGGGCCACCCAGAACCAGCTCAGCGCTCCCACCAGCGCACCGGCGAGGGAGACCAGCAGGCCCAGGGCGGTGGCCAGCAGCAGGCCGGCGCGCACGGAGGCGTCGGCAAGCTGGTCGCGCACCGAACCGAGGGTGAAGAGGTCGGCGCCGCGAGCCGCGCGGGCGCGGCGCTCGGCCTCCCGAGCGTGGGCGCGCGCCACGTCGGCCTCGTCGCGGCGCGGCTTGACGGTGACCGTCGGCTGCAGCTGCGCGGTCGGCGAGACGTGCTGCGCTGGAGGGTGGTCCAGGTCGCGCGAGCGGGGGTCGGGCATCCGCACCGACTGCTCCAGGGCCTCCATCGCGTCCAGGAAGGCGTCCATGGACTTCACCGTCTTCACGTGGTCACGTCGCTTCCACCACCACTGAGCACCGAAACCCACCCAGACGAGGACGACGAGCACGAGGACGAGGAGGCTGGGCGGCATGGCCGCAGTCTAGAAACACAACGGTGTGATTCACAGGGGCAACACACGTCCTCGACCCCAACGGAGAGTGAACATCCGGTCACGGTTCGCGCACCACCCCGGACGGTCCCCACTCCGGGGCCGTCACGGCGAAGACGCGGTGGTCGCGCCACGCCCCGTCGATGAACACCGCGGCCCGCCGCAGCCCCTCCTCGCGCAGGCCGAGGGCCCCCACCATCGCCAGGGAGGTGGCGTTGTCCACGGCCACCGCCACCTCCACACGGTGCAGGCCCACCGGCCCGAGCGCGTGGTCCAGAGCAAGCCGCAGCGCGGTGCGCCCCACACCCCGACCGGTCACCGCACTGTCCACCCAGTACCCCGCCGAGGCCGACCGGTGCCCACCCCACCGGATGTCGTCGAGCACCATCTCGCCGGCGAGCTCGCCGCGGTACTCGACGCCCCAGTGCAGCGCCGCCCCGGAGAGCGCCTCCGGGCGGGCGCGACGCACCATCCGGTGGAAGGCCGCCCGCACCGGCGGCACCGCCCCCAGCCCGGGGGCGTCCGGGTCGTCGGCCGTGCCCGGGGTGAGGTGCCCGAGGTTGGCGCGCCGCAGCCGCAGGTAGGCCGGCCAGTCGCCCCGCACCAGGGGGCGGAGCCGCACCACCTCGCCGGCCGGAGTGAGCCCCTCGGGGCACACGGGCCAGGCGACGGTGCGGGCCACGGTCGTACGGAGGCGGGCGCTCAGGCGTCGGTGGTCGGGACGTCCAGACCCTGCACGTACTCGCGCAGCCAGGCGTCGAACTCCTCGCCGAACTCGCCGTGCCGGCGGCCCAGACGCACCACGGCCTTGAGGTAGTCCAGGCGGTCGCCGGTGTCGTACCGGTCGCCGCGGAAGACCACGCCCCACACCCCGGCGCCCTCACCGGTGGCGGTGGCGCGCTCCTGCAGGGCGTCGGTCAGCTGGATCTCGTTGCCACGACCCGGGGGCAGGTCCTCCAGCACGTCGAAGATGCTCGGGTCCAGCACGTAGCGGCCGATGATGGCCAGGTTGCTCGGCGCGTCGGCCGGGTCCGGCTTCTCCACCAGCCCGGTCACCTTCACCACGCCGTCGGCGTCGGGCTCGCCCTCGATGGCCGCGCAGCCGTACAGGTTGACCTGGTCGGCCGGCACCTCCATCAGGGCCACGACGCAGCCGCCGCGCTCCTGCTGCACCTCCATCATCTGCTCCAGGAGGTGGTCCCCGGCGCCGATGAGGTCGTCGCCCAGCAGCACCGCGAACGGCTCGTCGCCCACGTGCGGGCGGCCGCAGAGCACGGCATGGCCCAGGCCCTTGGGCTCACCCTGGCGCACGAAGTGGGGGCTGCCCATCTCGTTGGACTTCTGCACCCGGCGCAGGCGCAGGTCGTCGCCCTTCTTCTCCAGGGCCTTCTCGAGCTCCCAGTGGCGGTCGAAGTGGTCCTCCAGCGCGCCCTTGTTGCGGCCGGTCACCATCACCACGTTGCCCACGCCGGCGCGCACGGCCTCCTCCACCACGTACTGGATGGCGGGCTTGTCCACCACCGGCAGCATCTCCTTGGGGATGGCCTTGGTGGCGGGCAGGAAGCGGGTCCCCAGACCCGCCACGGGGATCACGGCCTTGCGGACCGGGCGTCGCGTCGTCATGGGCCCACAGTAGGCGACCCGGCCGGGCCCCGCCCGTCCCACCGGGGGACGGAGCCGTCTCGGGGCGGGTCCGCCGCGGGGTCGGCGGGATACTGCCTGCATGGCCACCGACCTGCCCCTGGAGCTGCCCGCCGACAAGAAGGAGGCACGCCGCGTGGTGCGGGCCGCACGCCGCGAGTGGGCCGCGTGCGAACGGCACGCCGCGGACGGCGCCGCCCTGGCGCGCCACGGCATCGAGCTGGTGCGGGGCGAGGGGGCGCGGACGGTGACGCTGTTCACCGCCTGGCGTACCGAGCCGCCCACCGCCGCCCTGACCCGTGCCCTGCTGGACGAGGGGGTGCGCGTGCTCGTGCCGCTGACGCTGCCCGACCTCTCGCTGGACTGGGCGGAGGTGCGGGGCCTTCCCGCGGGTGACGTGGTGGCGGACGACGCGGTGGGGCTCGGTCCCGCGATGGGGCTCGACGGCATCGCGGAGGCCGACCTGGTGCTCACCCCGGGGCTGGCCGTGGACCGAGCGGGGATGCGCCTGGGCCAGGGCGGCGGCTGCTACGACCGCACCCTGCCGCGGCGTCGCGAGGGGGTGCGGGTGGTGACCCTGCTGCACGACGTCGAGCTGGTGGACCGCGTGCCGCACGAGGCGCACGACCTGCCGGTGGACGGGGTGCTGCGGCCGGCCGGGACCACCTGGTTCGGCGGCGGGCGGGGCGCGGAGACGCCGTAAAATCCGCCCCATGCCCACCTACTCCTACGCGTGCACGGCGTGCGACAACGCCTTCGACGTGAACCAGAAGATGACCGACGACGCCCTCACCACCTGCCCGCAGTGCGAGGGGAAGCTGCGCAAGGTGTACGGCACCGTCGGCGTGACCTTCAAGGGCGGCGGCTTCTACCGCACCGACAGCCGTGGCCCCTCCGGTGGCGGGGACTCCGGCGGGTCCGGCGACTGACCGACGACCCATTGGCTGTGGAGGGGGAACACTCCCCCTCCCGGCATCCACAGGCGGCCCGGCTCCCCCACACACGCGGAGGAGCCGGGCCGCGACGCTCCTCCCGGACGACACCCGGAGGAGGACCCATGGACCTGCTGCGCCGCCTGCGCCGACGCGACCGCACTCCCGCCACGAGCGACCGCCCGGCGGCCCACCGCGTGCGCCGATGGCGGCGCGCGGGGGCCGTCGCCTGCGCGGCCCTGGCCGTGGGCACGGGGGTGCAGGCCGTGGCACCACCCCCGCCGGAGACCGCCCGTGCAGTGGTGGCGGCCGGCGACGTGGCCCCCGGCACCCCCTTGGCCGAGGAGCACCTCGAGGAGGTGGAGCTGCCGCAGGACGCGGTCACCTGGTCGCCGGTCGGGGCGGACGCACTGGTGGGACGCACAGTGGCCGTGCCGCTGGCGGCCGGCGACCCGGTGACCGAACGGGCGCTGCTGCCCGACGGGCGCCAGGTGCCGGCCGGGCAGGAGCTGGTCTTCCTCCCGGTGCTCGACCCGCCGGTGCTGCAGGCCGCCGGCAGCGGGTCCACGGTGCGGCTCATCGAGCGGGAGACCGGCCGGACCGTGGCGAGACGGGCCACCGTGCGCGGCAGCGTGGCACCCGACCCCGAGTCACCCGATGCGGTGGGTGGGCTGTGGGTGGCGCTCACGCCCGAGGAGTCCGACGCGGTGGCCGGCGCGGGCGGTGCGGCCACGGGCCTGGACACGCCGGTGGCGGTGGTGCTGGTGGCACCCGCTGGAAAGGGGGCCGGGGCCCTGGGGCCGGACGATCCGGAAAAAAGTGACGACTCACGCACCAAAGTGGCGGGGTGAGGGGCCCTGCCCCGGATAGTCTGCGGGCCTGGACCCCCGCACCCGGTGGTTCACCCCCCCCCCCCACAGATTCAGGAGCACCACCATGCAGGGTTTCAAGGACTTCATCATGCGCGGCAACGTCATCGAGCTGGCCGTCGCGGTCGTCATCGGCTCGGCCTTCGCCGCCGTGGTCAACAAGGTCGTCGAGAACCTCATCAACCCGATCCTCGCCGCCGTCGGTGGCGTGAACGCCGACGGTCTGGGCTTCCGCCTGCGCTCGTCCAACCCGGCCACCTTCATGGACTTCGGCGCCATCATCACCGCGCTGATCACCTTCCTGATCACCGCCGCCGTCGTGTACTTCGTGTTCGTGCTGCCGATGAACAAGTTCAACGAGCGTCGCGGCCTGGAGGTCCCCGAGACCGACTCCGAGGTGCTCGCCGAGATCCGCGACCTGCTCAAGGCCAACCGCGGGCTGTGAGCCCCCGGCCGGTGACCCGGCCCCGGCGCCGAGCGCCCGCTGACGACGACGCCGCCGCACCCGACAGGTGCGGCGGCGTCGTGCTGTGCCGGGGAGGGGGCGCGCCGTGCGGGCGTCAGCCCCAGTGGGGCGGGCGGTCCTCCAGCCACCGGCTGTCGGCCGCCGAGAAGGGACGCTCGCTCACCACGCGCCGGGCCCCGGGTGTGGCGGGGCCGGGAGCGCCCCCGGACACACCACGGGCGGGTCCTGCCGCCGCAGGGCCGGCGCCGGCGGGCTCGTCCTCCGCACCGTCCCGGGTGCGAGGCGTCGAGTCCTCCCAGTCCACCGCCCCCACCGCCGTGGAGGGGGCGACCACCCGGCGGTGGGCGCGCCGGGTCATGCGCGACCCGACTGCTGCGCGGCAGCGCGCAGCACGCCGTTGCGCACCCGCATCGCCTCACGGCCCAGGTCACGGTGCAGGTCCAGGCTCGAGACCTGCTCCACGAGCCAGCCGGCCCGGCGCAGCTGCTCGGGCCAGACGCGCACGTGGGCGTCCACCTCGACGTCGCGGCGGGTCACCGGCTCGTCGAACAGGATGGTGGTGATCTCCGGACGGCGAGGACCCGGGGCGACGTGCAGCACCCAGCCCAGCAGGGCGTGGTGCACCGGGCGCACCACGAGGCCCTCGGCCCGCAGGCGGCGCACGAAGCGCGCGTGCAAAGGCGGCAGATCCGCATCGGCCACGGCCCTGCCACCCACCGGCGGGGCGTCGAACCAGCGGGTCAGCAGACCACCGGCGGTGTCCGGGACGGAACGGGCGGCGCGCAGCTCGTCCTCCGACGAGCGGGTGACCACGAGGTCCAGGGCACGACGCGCCCGGCGCAGCACCGGCAGCACCAGCCGGTCGGTGCCCGGGGCGGCCACGACCTCGCCCAGCAGCTCGCCGTGCCCGTCGGCCAGCACCACCACCACGTCGGCCGTGGTGCGGACGGCGCGACGCCACGGCAGCACGGTGACGTTGCCGCGCACGGCCGCCGTGTAGTGGTCGCCCTCCAGGTGCCGGTCGAGGCGCTGGCGCCACCAGGTGGCCTCGGCATCGGTGGGCGGGGTCACCAGCACCGACTGCGTGCCCGAGGGCTGCGCGAGGGCGCCACGGACGAGCTCCCAGACGGCCTGCGGCACGGACTCCTGCTCCACCACGTGGCGGGTGCGCACCGTCGACCGCAGCCCCGGCACCGCGGCCAGCGGCGTGCGGCCCGGAACCGGGGGCTCCAGGTCGGCCGAGAGGGGACGCCAGGCGGTGGCCAGCGCCAGCTGCGGCACGCGCCGTGCCAGGACGACCCAGGCGGACTCGCCCACGGCCGGGGCGGTCGGCTCGCCCGGGGTGCTCGGCTGCGGCTCGCGCGGGCGCGAGACCTCCGGGTCACCGAAGCCCACCAAGGTGCGGGCACGGCCCAGCGCGGCGGCCACGCGCGCCGGCGTGGTGCCCGTGAGGTCGTCCACGACCACCAGGTCCAGCCGCGCCGAGGCGGGCAGCGCGTCGGCCACCACCCACGGCGAGGCCACCACCACGGGGGTGAGCGCCCGCATCACGTCCGGGGCGCGGCGCCACCACTCGGCCAGGCCCCACGGGCCGTCACGGCGTGCGGCCTCCAGCAGGGCGGCCGCACGGCGGGAGCGACCCAGCGCGACCCGGGCCGTGTGCACCCCCTGCGCCACGGCCTCCCGCGCGGCGGTGTGCGAGGCGGTGACGGCCTCCTCGAGCGCGGCCACGCCGGCCAGGGCGGACTCGCGGTCGTGCGTGGTGAGCTCCGGGGTGGCGCGCTCCATCATCGCCAGCACGGCGCGGATCCACACGTGCTCCACCTCGGTGGCCACCCGCTCGGTGGGCACCGCACGGCGCGAGAACTCCCGCAACACCGGCTCCAGGCCCCGGCCGGCCAGCTCACGCCAGCGAGGCGAGACATCGGCCAGCACCGCGGCGCCCTCGGGGTGGGCGACGAGCCGCTGCATCCGCTGCTGCAGCGCGTCCAGGTCCGCCGCGGGGAGCTCCGCCCCCTCCTCGCCGGAGAGGTGCGTGCCGAACCAGACCACGTCGTCGTAGACCGACTCGAAGCGCTCGGAGGCCGCCGTCAGCTCAGCGCCCAGCGGCTCCACGGGGGCGTCCGCGCGGCGGCCCGGCCACCCCGCCAGCCGGTGCCCGGTGCTCACCGCCTGGGCCACGGCCGCGGCCACGCCCTCCTGCGGGTCGGCACCGTGCTCCTGCAGCAGCTCGCGCACGTGGGCGCGGGTCCGGCGGGCCTGCAGCCCACCGAGCGGACGCGGCGCGCGACCACCGTGGGCGGCGGACCAGGCGTCGAGGTCCTCCTCGAACACGGCGGGCCCGAAGCGCTGCACGGTGAGCCGCACGGAGCGGGCCAGGCGCAGCAGGCGCAGCCCCTCCTCCAGCGAGCCGACCGGCGGCACCCCGAGGCTCTCAGCCACGGCGGCGAGGTCGTCGCGCACCTGCTGCAGGCGACCCTCGGCCAGGCCACGGGCCACCGCGGCCAGGCGCTGCGCCTCCGCCTCGTCGTCGGCGTGCACGCCGAACCAGGCGTTCTCCCGCGCCCGCACCGACCACGCGCCCCGGCGGGCCAGGTCCGTGAGGTCGGCCTGCACACCCGGCAGGTCGGCCACGCTGATGCGCTGCACCACCTCGTCGTCCAGCGGCACCACCACCGAGGGCGGCGTCGGCGTCCCCGCCAGGGCGGCCAGGCGCTGGTGCAGGTCGTGGACGCTCACGCCCCACGGCTGGCGCTTGTCGTGCACCGTGGCCGCGTGCCCCAGGTGCTGTGCCAGGGCCTCGTCGAGCGACGTCCGCGAGGGGTCCGCCGTGGACACCGGGGCCGGGTCGCCGCCCTCCACCAGGCGCTCCAGCGCGGCGGTGAGGGCGGCGTGCTGGGTGACCTCCTCGTCACGCGTGCGGGCCACCCCCCAGGCCACGGGCACCTCGGACTCGGCCCAGTTGTCGATGACGGCGGCCACCTGGCGGCGCACCGACGCGTCCGCCGCGGCCACCAGCACCGTGCGGCCGTGCGCCACGGCATCGGCCACGAGGGCCGAGCGCAGGCTGGTGCGGCCCGTGCCCGGGCGGGCCTCCACGAGGACGTCCTGCTCGGCGGCCACCAGGTCGAGCACCTGCAGCTGCACGGCATCGAGCGGGCACACCACGTTGCGGGTCACCCCGGCCACGCGGGGCAGGTGCGGGGCCACCGGGTTGGTGTCACGGCCGCCGGTGGCCGCCGCCAGCTGGGTGACCAGGCGCGAGGGCGCGGCGGTGACCTCCGCCAGGTCGGCGATGCCGGCGTCCTTGGCGTGCGTGAGCGTGGCCAGGCGCTGCCCCGAGCGGACCGTGAAGCCGGGCACGGCGCGGCAGAGCATCTCCAGGTGGCGCAGCAGCGGGTCGTCGGTGCGGGCGTGGAGGCGGTCGACCATCTCGGCGAGTACCACCGGGTCGAGGTCCACGCCGTGGGAGACGCGCAGGAAGCGCAGTAGGGCCGGGTTCACCTCGGGGATGCCGGTGAGGGCGAACTCCACCTCGCTGCGCGCCGGGTCCACCACGGTGACCCGGGCCGGGCGAAGCACCACCGCGGCGGCCGGGGCGAGCGTTCCCGGGACGTCCCAGGTGGCGGTGCCGGAGGTGACGAAGCAGGTGGTCAGGCCCCAGTCGTCCTCCATCTCCTGCGCGCGCTCGGCGATGGCGAGGGCCGTGGCGAGGGCGCGGGCGCGCGGCCCGGGGGCGCGGACGAGGTCGCTGAGGAGCACCGGCTGGCCGGAGAGCAGCTTGGCCACGCCACCGGGGTGGGCGGCCACCAGGTCCAGGGACAGGCCCGGCCGCGGACCCCAGATGAGGCTGTTGCGCCCACCCGAGTCGGCGAGGGCGGACGACCACGCGGCGGACGTCGCGCGACCGACGGGGGTGGGGGACTGGGGCTCGGTGCTCACAGGGGCAGGGTAGTTGCCCGCGGACCCGTAGACTGTGCGACCGCGCGACGCGCCCGCCCTCGTAGCTCAGGGGAAGAGCACTTCTCTCCTAAAGAAGGTGTCGCAGGTTCGAATCCTGCCGGGGGCACACGCACAGGACCCCGCTCCGACGGCCAGATCCGGCCGGGGAGCGGGGTCCTGCGCGTGGGGCGTGCGATCTCCGCGCGATCCGTGTGCCCCTGTCGTGCCCCAGGTGGCGTCAGTCGACCTCGGCCGCGAGCTTCTCCAGCGAGTCCTCGAGGGCCTCCTGCGGCACCAGCGGGAAGCCGACCTTCTGCAGCAGCGCCTCGTCGGTGACCTCGGACCAGTCGTAGGAGACGGTGACGAGGGTGGAGTCCGGGCCCTGGGCCTCGAGGGTCCACACCCACTCCCAGCCGGGCGGCTCGGTGCCGGCCGGGGCGGTCTTCCAGGCCAGCGACTGGTTCTTGTTGTACCCGGTCACGTGGTTGTCGGTCTGGTACTCGCCGCCCATGTGGTCGCCCTCCATGTTCATGGTGAACACCTGGCCGACCTCGGTGATGCGGTCGCCGTGGCCG
Source organism: Kytococcus schroeteri (assembly GCF_042433515.1). NCBI lineage: Bacteria > Bacillati > Actinomycetota > Actinomycetes > Micrococcales > Kytococcaceae > Kytococcus > Kytococcus schroeteri. The sequence continues at coordinate 54,971 of NZ_JBHLVH010000006.1, forward strand.
ACCGAGCGGACGAAGCCCGAGCCGTCGAGCTTCACGTGGTTCTCCGGCAGGGAGAGCACGTCGAAGACCTCGGCGGTGGAGGCCGGGATCTCGCGCTGGGCACTGATGCGGGTGGGCTTGTCGTTCATGAGCACCTCCTGGGTGTCCGGTCCGGGCGCGTCCGGTGGAGCGGCGCCCGGCCCCGCCGGCGGCGGGATTCGCCCTCCACGCTAGTCCGTGACCCGACCGGTCGCAGCCGCGGCGGCCCGCAGGTCGTCGGTGTGCACCACGTGGGCGCCGGGGACCGCGTCGTAGCGGCCGGGCGTGCAGGTGAGCACGATGACCTGCGCGTCCTCCCCCGCCCTCCCGAGGGCACGACCCATGCTCCGTAGACGGTCCGGGTCGGTCCACCCCAGGGCGTCGTCGAGCACCACCGGGACGCCCTCACCGGGGTCCACCACACGGGCCACGGCCAGGCGGCTGAGAACCGCCAGCTGCTCCCGGGCGCCGGTGGAGAGGTCCGCCAGCGGGACCGGCACCCCGTCCACGGTGCGGGAGGTGATGGCGAGGTTCGGCGAGACGTCCACGGAGAAGCCGTCGCCGTGGACCACGGCGCCGAGCTCCTCGAGGGCCTCCCGGAAGGGCCGTACGTACGCTGCCTGGGCCTCGGCCCGACGGGCACGCAGGGTCTCCAGCAGCAGGCGCAGCGCGTCCGCCCGGGCCTGCACGCGGGCAAGGTCGGCCGCGAGGTGCTCCCGCTCCGCGCCGGCCCGGGCCAGGGCGTCCGCGCGGCCCTCCTTGCCGGCCTGCTTCACCATGCCCTCGGCCTGCTGGTGCTCGTCACGTGCCCGGCGGTGCCGCTCCTCGGCCCGCTCGGCGGCTACCCGGGCCGACTCCACGTCCTCCGGCGACACCGACCCGGCCGCCGCCAGCGCCGCACGCCGCTCGGTGACCCGCTCCTCGGCCGACTCCAGCGCCTCCGCGGCCACCCTGACCGCAGCGGCCACCGCGTCGTCGTCGGCCACGCCGCGGGCCGCCGCGAGCCGATCGGCCACCCGGGCCGCAGCAGCGGTCGCGGCCTCGAGCTGCACCTCGGCACGCTCCGCCGCCGCCCGGCGGGTGGTCACAGCCTCCCGGGCCGCAGCCTCCCGGGCCCGCAGGGACTCCGCCGCGTGCCGGGCCGTCTCGTGGCCCTCCCGGGCCGCAGCCAGGGCCTCACGGGCGGCTGCGGGGTCCACCGGCTCCTCCGCGGCCTGCTCCACCTGGTGCGCGGCGTCGGCGGCCTCCGACCGCCACTCCTCCACCGTGCGTCCCTCGAGGGCGTCCGCCAGCTGGGCGTCCACGTCGTCGCGCTCGGCCCGCACCCGCTGCACCTCGAGGTGGCGACGGTGCGCCTCGGCCACGTCGCGCACCTCCACGGCGGCGAGCGCCTCCGCGAGCGTGCGCCGGGCGGACTCGACCTCGTCCTCTCCGGCCCCCTCGGGCGGCAGCACGTGCACCTGCACCCCGGAGACCTCCACCACGGTGGGCTGGGTGACCGGCTCCTCCCAGGGCCACTCGTCGGCCGGCAGCGCCCGGCCGCCCACGCTCACGGGGACGGCGGTGTCGCCCGCCACCCGGAGGCGGGGGCTGGCGGCGTCACGGCGCGCCGTGGCCAGGTGCAGCTGTTCCTGGGCCCCGGTGATGCGTTCCAGTGCGGCGTCGTCCACCACCTGCCCGGCGAGCGTCTCGGCGATCGTCTGCTGCCGGGCCCGCAGGGCGTCGAGCCGTTCCACGGTGCGCTGCAGGGAGGTCAGACCGGCCGCTGCCCGGGCCAGACCCTCGGCCGCCTCGGCGGCACGGACCCCGGACCGCGCCTCGTCCTCGGCGGCCTCGGCCTCCTCCCGCTCACCGACGACCTCGGCGAGCGCCTCGTCGGCCTCCGCACGAGGACCGGACGCCGCCTCCTGGGCCTCCTGCGCGGCCGTCACGTCCGCCGTGGCCCGCTCGGCCTCGGCCACCAGCTCCTCGCGGGCCCCGGCATCGGCCACGGCACGCTCGTGCTCCCGTCCCGCCCGGCGCAGGGCCTCCTCGGCCTCGGCCACGGCACATCGCTCGGACTCGGTGTCGGCCCACCGCTTCTCCAGCTCGTCGCGGGTGCGCTGGGCAACCCGTCGCCGCTCGTCGGCGGCCTCCACCCGCTGGGCCAGGTCGGCGGCCCGCTGCACCTCGGACTCGATGGCGTCGACGGCGGCCTGCGCGGCCTCCTCCGCCGCCACCGCCTCGGCGTGCGCGTCCTGCAAACGCTTGAGCTCGCCGCGCGGCTGTCCCTTGGCCGTCCAGCACTCCCCGGCGTCGGCCTCCACACGCTCCAGCAGCGTGGCGGCCTCGCCCTGCTCGTCGGCCGCCTCACCACCGGACGCGGCGTCGAGCGCCGCGGCCAGGCGCTGCGAGCCGTCCAGGCCGGTGACCTCCAGCGGCCCCTCCTGGAGCAGCTGCAGCGCGCGGCGCAGCGTCTCGTCCCCGTGTTCGGCCAGCAGCCCGCTGACGTGGTTGTGGGCGTCGTCGCCGGTGAGGCGGCGCGCGCCCCCGACGGCCCGGAACTCGGTGCTCGGGCTGCGCAGCCACTGCTTGGTGTAGACGAAGCGCTCCGGCCCGATGGTCAGCTCGGCGCTCACCCGGGGGGCCACGTCGCGCCCCACCGGCTGGGAGTCCTTCACGTACTGCTTCCTGGCGGAGGCCTTCTCCGTCAGCAGCATGTCCAGGGCCTTGAGCATCGTGCTCTTGCCGGCCTCGTTGGGCCCCTCGAGCACGAGCACCCCGGCCTCCGGCACGTCCGCGAGCACGGCGTGCTCCACCCCTCGCAGGTCCTGCACCTCGATGCGGTGGATCCTCATGCCCGTGCTCCTCCCCGTGCGTAGCGGTACAGCAGGCGCAGCGCGTCCGAGGCAGCCACCGCGTCCCGACCGCCGGCCCCGGCGGTGTCCGTGAGGTCCTGCGCGGCGCGGGCCACGTAACCCCCGATGCCGATGTCCGCCAACTCCGCGTCGTCCGGCACCACCACCACGTCGGTGTGGCGGTCCCACGCGAAGGCCGCGGCGAAGGCGTCCTGCGCCCACTCCAGCAGCTCCTGCAGCGCGACGTCCTCGGTGAGCGTCAGCGTGCCAGTGAGGGCGTGCTTGAGCACCACGGTGGACTTGTTCTCCACGGCCTCCCACTCGGCCCGGAGCCGCGCCACGTCGTCGGCGGAGTCCACCTGCCGGGAGACCTGCAGCATCTGCCAGGTGCCCACGTGGACCACCTCGCAGGACGGCTGCTCCTCCCCCTGGCCCAGGTCCACCACGAGCACGTCCCCCACGTGCTCGTCGCGGAAGTCCGTCACCTCCACCGCACCCGAGTAGTGCACGCGCCCACTGGAGTCCGCCCACCGGGAGTGCCGGTCGCCGAGGGCCACCCAGTGCACGAGCCCCTCGTCGAGCGCCCGCCGCATGCGGGCGCCGTCGAGCGCCGAGACCCGGTGGCCCGGGTCGAGCTCCCGCAGCTGGCCGTGGGCGACGAGGACCCGCCGCACCCCGTCGGCCGGCGGGTCGAGGAGGTCGAGCACCTCGGCCACCACGTCGCGGTCCGGCTGGTTGGTGGTCAGCGGGACCCCCACCAGCTCCACCCCCTCGGCCACCGTCACGGGCTCGCTGTCGCGCAGCACGTGCACGTGCCCCAACCCGGCCCCGGTGAACACCTCCTGGTCGTAGATCGAGGCGGCGTCGAGCGCGTCGTGGTTGCCGGGCAGCAGGTAGACGTCCACCGGCACCTGCCGCAGCGCCTCCATGGCCCGTCGCACCGTGTCGCGCCCGAGCTGGTTGGAGTCGAAGACGTCCCCCGCCACCACCATGAACGCGCAGCCGTGCTCGGCCGCCACCTGCCCCGCCCGCACGACCGCGTCGTTGCGCGCCTGCGTGAAGCGCGCCTGATCGGCCTCGGAGAGCCAGCGCCGGGTCATGCCCCACTGCCAGTCGCTCGTCTGCAAGAACCTCATGCCCGCAGGCTAGGGGGCACCCCCGACAACATCCCCCGGCCGTCCACAGGGCCGGCCCGATGCAGGGAACGTGCCCGGCGCCGAGACGCACCTCAGCCCGTCAGCGCCACGGACGCCTCGGCCGCCAGCCGCGCCGCCCCGGCTCCCAGCACCCAGGTGGCCAGCCCCAGCGCAGCGGCCACCGCCCGGTCCCCGGCCACCCACCGCCGGACCACCTGCAGCGTCAGCGTCGACCAGGTGCTCAGCGCCCCGGCCAGCCCACTGCCGAGCAGCCACCAGTCCCAGCCCAGCACGGGTCCGGACACCAGCGGTAACGGCGCGGACCCCGGGGCCGACGACACCAGCACCGTTCCCCCGGCCACCCAGCCCAGAAGCGCGCACGCCACGAGGTTGGCCACGAGCACGCCCACCTCGGCCACGGCCGGGACCCACCGCTGCGCCGCCCGGTCGGCCGCGTACCGCCCCACGGCACCCAGCGCGCCGCCCACGGCCACCCAGAGCAGCACCGTCACCGAGGGCATCAGCGCACCGCCGCCTCGCCACCGACGGCCCCCACACCGTCCTGCCCCCGCACGACCCGCCCCACGCGCACGCCCGCCCAGGCCAGCAGCACACCGACCGCCAGCAGGAGCGGCCCGGCCCAGAACCACGCCCACGACCCGGCCATGAGCAGCGCCCACCCGCTCACCGTGGTGAACCCGCCCAGCGCCCCGGTGCCCACCAGCACGAGCAGCCCCGGCCGCCGACCGGACCACACGGCATCGGCCAGACCCAGCAGGAAGGCCCCCACCAGGTTCACCACGAGCACGCCCACCGCGGACCCCCAGGCCTCCGAGAGCAGCACCCGGGCCACCGACCCGACCGCGCCACCGAGCACCACCAGCGCCCAGGGCCGCCACCCGGTCACGGCACCACCACCGGAGCCACCCGGCCGTCACCCGGCCCGGCGCAGACCCCGGCTGGCCCCCGCGGCGCGCACCAGCTCGTCGGTCTCGTCGTCGAACTGGCCGAGGATCTGCTCGAGGATGTCCTCCAGCGCCACCATGCCCACCTTGCGCCCGGCCGGGTCGGCCACCATCGCCAGCTGGGCGCGGTGCTGCCGCATCTGCGTGGCGGCGTCGATGAGGGGCAGCTCGCGGCGCAGCGTCGGCATCTGCTGGCGCAGGTCCACCACGCCCGGGTTGGTGCCCGTGGCCCGCGCGGTCACGGCATCGCGCACGTGCACCAGGCCCACGTAGCGCGACCCGTGCGTCACGATGAGGCGCGAACGCCCCGTGCGGCGGCTCAGTTCCTCGACGTCCGCCGCGGTGGCGCCCACGTCGATGGTCACGAGGTCGCGCGCCGGCCGGGTGACCGCCGAGAGGTCCTGGTTCTCCAGGCGGAACGCGCCGGCCAGCAGGCGGGCGTCCTCGTCGGGCAGCACGCCGGCCTCCTGCGAGGAGGACATGAGGCGCTGCAACTCGGCCGGCCCGTGCTCCTCCTCGATGGTGTCGACGGCCTCCACGCCCACCAGCCTCAGCCCCAGATTGGTGATCTCGTTGAGCAGCCAGATGAACGGCTTGGTCACCATGGCGAAGGCCCGGAAGGGCAGGGCCACGACCACCGCGGCGGTCTCCGGGTGCGCGATGGCCCACGACTTGGGCGCCATCTCGCCGACCACCATGTGCAGGTAGGTCACGAGGGTCAGGGCCACCACCAGGGCGACCGGGTGGGTCAGCGCGTGGGGCACGTGCAGGGCGTGCAGCACCGGCTCCAGCAGGTGGGCGATGGCCGGCTCGGCCATGGCACCCAGGCCCAGCGTGGCCAGGGTGATGCCCAGCTGGCTGGCGGCCAGCATGAGCGAGAGCTCCTTGCTGGAGGCCACGGCGGCGCGGGCGGCACGCCCCCCGGCCTCGGCGCGCTCCTCCAGGCGGTGGCGCTTGGCGGCCATGATGCCGAACTCGGCGGCCACGAAGAACCCGTTGGCCGCCAACAGCAGCACCGAGAGCAGGATCTTCTCGAGCTCCCCCATCAGGCCACCTCCTCCACGTCGTCCACGGTCACCGGCGCGAGCAGCACCTCGTCGGGCACGTGGCGCTCCACCGCCACCACCTCCAGGCTGGTGCAGGCGCGCACGGTCTCGCCGTCGGCGTCACGGACGGTCCAGGCCACCTCGGCCACGTCGCCCTCCTGCACCACGCGACCCAGCGTCTTGAGCACCAGTCCGGAGAGGGTGTCGTAGTCGTCGCTCTCCGGCAGCGCGATGGAGGTGAACTTGCGCACCTCGTCCAGGCGCAGGTTGGCCGGCAGCAGCCAGGTGCCGTCGGCGCGCTCGGTGGCGGGCGACTCCTCCTCGTCGTCCTCGTCGAGGATGTCGCCGACCACCTCCTCGGCGATGTCCTCGAACGAGACCACGCCGGCGAAGCCCCCGTGCTCGTCCACCACGACCGCGATCTGCCGGTGGCGGCGACGCATCTCCTCCAGCGCCTTGGTGACGCCCAGCGAGGTGGGCAGCAGCACGGCCTCGTCCACGATGCGGTGCACCACCGTGCTGGCGCGCTCGGCCACCGGCACCTCGAGCACGTCGGAGATGCTCACCACGCCCACGATGTCGTCGATGTCGCGCCCGTACACCGGGTAGCGGCTGTGCCCGGTGGCGAGCAGGTCCACCAGCTCGGCCACGCTCGCGTCGGCGCTCACGGTCTCCACGTCCACGCGGGGGGTCATCACCTCGCCGACGGTGCGGTGGCGGAAGGCCAGCCCGCGGTCGAGCAGGTCCTGCAGCTCGTCGTCGAGCAGGCCGCTGGCGTGGGACTGGTCGATGATGCGCTGCAGGTCCTCAGGTGTGGCGGCGGAGTCGAGCTCCTCCACGGGCTCGATGCCGACCTTGCGCAGCAGCCACGCCGCCGAGCTGTCGAAGAAGCGCACCACCGGGCCCACCACGGCGAGGTAGGCCGCCGTGGGGACGGCCAGGGCCCGGGTGAGGGCCACCGGGCGGGCGATGGCCCAGTTCTTGGGGCCCAGCTCACCCAGCACCATCTGCACGATCGTGGAGAAGAGCAGCACCCCCAGCGAGATGGCCACGGCGGTGGCGCCACGGGAGGCCTGCTCGGCGCCCACCAGGTCGCGCAGGCCGGCACCGATGAGGGGCTCGGCCGCGTAGCCGACGAGCAGCGTGGTGACGGTGATGCCGAATTGGGCACCCGAGAGCAGGAAGGACAGCTGCGTGGTGAGGTCGTAGGCCTTCTGGGCACGGGCGTCACCCCCCTCTGCGCGGGCCCGCAGCTCGGTGCGGTCCACCGAGACGAACGCGAACTCCTGCGCGACGAAGAACCCGGTGAGGGCGGTCAGGGCGAGGACTGTGAGGACGCCGAGGGCGACGAGCACGAGGGGTGGGTCTCCGATTCCGGGGGATTACTGGGTGGGCTGGGTACTTCGGGGGTCCACGCGGCTGACGAACACGTGCACCGCGATCTCCTGCGGCAGCGAGACGCCGCCGGTGACGCCCTCGCGCAGGCCGCGGGCCACCACGCGGTCGTCGCCGCGGGCCTCCACCTGCACCCGCTCGCCGGGGACCACGCCGGCCTCCGTCAGCAGGGCGAGGGCCTCGGCATCGACCTGCACGGGCTCGCCGATGCGACGCACGAACACGGCCTCATGCCCGTCGCGGACCACGTCCACGAGGCGCTCCACGCCGTCGCGGAAGGTGGTGCCCTGGGCGCCGCCGAGCTCCTCGAGGCCGGGGATGGGGTTGCCGTACGGGGACTCCTCGGAGTTTTCCAGCAGGGCGAGGATCTTGCGCTCCACCCGGTCGCTCATGACGTGCTCCCAGCGGCAGGCCTCCTCGTGCACGTACTCCCACTCCAGGCCGATCACGTCCACGAGCAGGCGCTCGGCCAGGCGGTGCTTGCGCTCGATGCGGGTGGCCTGCGCACGCCCCTCCTCGGTGAGGTGGAGGCGGCGGTCCTCCCCCAGGGTCACCAGGCCGTCGCGGTCCATGCGGGCGATGGTCTGGCTCACCGTGGGTCCGGAGTGCCCCAGTCGCTCGGCGATGCGGGCGCGGAGGGCCGGGATGCCCTCCTCGTCCAGTTCGTAGATCGTCTTGAGGTACATCTCGGTGGTGTCGATGAGGTCACTCACCTGGGCCTGCCTTCCGTGGCGCACGAGGGGAGCCCCCATCGTAGGCCAGCGGACCGACAACTGGTTAGGCGATCCTCACCTCCGGCCGGGGTCACGGCTGGAGGGCCAGGTGCGTCCAGGCCGTCTCGTCGTCGAGCGGCAGCAGGAGGTCACCCTGGTCGGCCACGGGACGGGTCAGGTCGAGCGGCTCGGTGAGGGTCCAGCGCCAGCGGTCGTGCATGCGCGACTGGCGGCCGGTCCACACCTCCACCTGGTAGGGGCGCACGAGGTAGCCACCCCAGTGGTCCGGGGTGGGCACGTCGTCCTCACGGGCCCGGTCGGGCCACCGCCCGGCCAGCTCCGCCTCGCGGGCCACCAGCTCGGCGCGGTCGGCCAGCGGGTGGGACTGGCGGCTGGCGTGGGCGCTGATGCGCGACCCCCAGGGGCGCTGCCGGAAGTAGGCGGTCACCTCGTCGCGGGGCAGCTCCTCGGCCACGCCGCGGAAGCGGAGGGCGCGGAACATGCTCGGCCAGGTCCAGGTGAGGGCCACACGCGGGTCGGCGGCCATCTGCTCGGCCTTGGCGGAGACCAGGGAGGTGTAGAAGCGCAGGCCCTCGGTGGAGACGTCGCGGCAGAGCACGGTGCGCACGTCCGGGGCGCCCTCGGCGTCCACCGTGGCCAGGGCCACGGCGGCCGGCTCGGGCACGTCACCCCGCTCCAGGGCCCGGTGGTGGGCGGCGTGGACCCACTCCTGCACCACGTCCCACGGGGCGGCGGGGACGTGGTCGGGCTCGAGGCCCTCACCGGTGTACTCCAGGCGTCCGAGTCGGCGACCGCGCCGACGACCGAGGTCCGAGGGGTGCATGCGCCCAGCCTAGGTCCCGGGAACGCGCGCCCACCTGCCGGTGTTGACATCATGGCGAGGGAGTGAACCCGTCACCCCGCCCGTTCGAGGAGGCCCCGTGGTCAACCCCAACCTCATCCGCAACGCCGTGAAGTACGGGCCGGTCATCGCCGGCGCCGCGCGCAGGTACGGCCCCACGCTGGTCTCCGAGGCGCGCAAGCACGCCCCGGCCGTGGTGGAGGAGGTGGAGCGCCGCACGGGGCGGCGCCCGGCGGGCACCGACGAGCAGGGCCGGCCGATGGCGGACGCCACCCCGCGCCCGACGGGCAGGCTGGTGGACCGCACGCCGCTGGGACCGGCCGCGGCCAAGCGGCGCGCCACCGCCCACGCCCGCTCGGTGGTGGACGGGTCGGTGCTGCAGACCTTCCTGCACTCCCGCCCGGTGTTCGTCGTGTTCTCCGGGGACACCCCGGTGGCCACGCACCCGCACACCGACGTGCCGTACAGCGAGCTGCTGCGCCATGCCGACCTCTCCGCGCGCCGTCGGCCGCGTCCGCACGGCTCGGCGCCATGGCGCCCCGCGCCGGGGGCGCCGGGCGCGCCGGGCGCGACGGGGTCGACGGGGTCGACGCCCCAGCGCCCCGAGGACGGCCCCGGCGACGAGCCGCTGACCGGCACCGTGGTCAACCCCTGAGGCACCCTTCGTCCACAGGCGCCCGGCCGTCCGTCAGGTCGTCCACCGACACCCGGGGGTGGTGGGGACGTGACCGACGCCACGTCCTGATTGACTGGCCTCCGTGACGTACAGCCCCACCGCCCCGCACTCCTCCCGCAACCTCACCCGTGCCGAGGCCGCCCAGCGCGCCTCCCAGGTCAGTGACCTGGCCTACCGGGTCGAGATCGACTGCCGCACGGCCCCCGATGCCGAGGCCACCACCTTCGGCACCACCACGACGCTCGACTTCACGAGCACCGCCGGGTCCACCTTCCTGGACTTCCTCGGCGGCGTGGACGCGGTGACCGTGGACGGCGAGCCCCTGAACGTCGAGTCCGCCTTCGACGGCGCCCGCATCCAGCTGCCCGAGCTCTCCGCTGGCCGCCACCGCGTGGTGGTGCAGGGAGTGGGCACCTACGGCCGCACCGGGCAGGGCCTGCACCGCTTCATCGACCCTGCCGACGGGCGCACCTACCTGTACACGCACTTCGAGCCGGCCGACTGCCGCCGTCTCTACACGACCTTCGAGCAGCCCGACCTCAAGGCGGCCTTCACCTGGGTCATCACCGCCCCCACCGACTGGGTGGTGCGCTGCAACGCCGAGGACGAGGTGTCCACCACCGAGGCCCCCGCCGGCACCGTGACCGGCCACGAGGTGCCCGCCGGCACCACCCGCGAGTGGGCCCCGACCCTGCCCATGAGCACCTACATCACCGCCATGTGCGCCGGTGAGTACCACCGCACCGAGCGCACCTGGACGGGCACCACCTCCGAGGGCGAGGCGCTCGAGGTGCCGGTGGGCCTGCTCTGCCGCCAGAGCCTGGTGGAGCACTTCGACGCCGACGAGGTCTTCGACATCACCTTCGCCGGCCTGGACTTCTTCCACCGCACCTTCGGCGTAGCCTACCCGTGGGGCACCTACGACCAGGTGTTCGTGCCCGAGTACAACCTCGGCGCCATGGAGAACCCGGGCTGCGTGACCTTCACCGAGAACTACGTGTTCCGCTCCACCCCCACCCGGGCCCAGCGGGCCGGCCGGGCCAACACGATCCTCCACGAGATGGCGCACATGTGGTTCGGCGACCTCGTGACCATGGAGTGGTGGAACGACCTGTGGCTCAAGGAGTCCTTCGCCGAGCTGCTGGGCACGCAGGCCAGCGCGGACGCCACCGAGTTCACCGACGCGTGGGTGGCCTTCTCGACGGCCCGCAAGCTGTGGGCCTACCGCGTGGACCAGCTGCCCTCCACCCACCCGGTGGTCGCGCAGATCGACGACCTCGAGGCGGCCCGGCAGAACTTCGACGGCATCACCTACGCCAAGGGCGCCGCGCTGCTGCAGAACCTCATGAACTACGTGGGCCGCGAGCAGTTCTTCGCCGGCTCCACCGCGTACTTCCGCGAGCACGCCTACGGCAACACCACGCTGCCGGACCTGCTGCGTGCGCTCGAGGAGGCCTCGGGCCGCGACCTCGACGCGTGGGTGGGCCCGTGGCTGCGCACGGCCGGCGTGTCCACCATCGGGCTGGAGGTGGACACCGCCGAGGACGGGACGGTCACCGCCGCGCGCCTCACCCAGCACTGCACCGACCCCGTGACTGGCGAGGAGGTGCTGCGTCCGCACCGCCTGGCCGTGGGCACCTACACCCTGACCGGTGGCCGCCTGCAGCGCACCGGCCACGCCGAGCTGGACCTGGCCGGGGAGTCCGTGGACCTCGCCGGCGTGGCGGGCCTGGAGGCCCTGGTGGGTGCCGCCCGCCCGGACCTGGTGCTGGTGAACGACGGCGACCTCACCTACGCCAAGCTCGCCCTCGACGAGCACAGCACCGCCACCCTCGTGGAGCACCTGGGCACCCTGGAGGAGGACACCTCCCGGTCCACCGCGTGGTGGGCCCTGTGGGACGCCACCCGCGACGGCCGCCTGCACGCCGCGCAGTACGTGCGCGCCGCCATCGCCAACCTGGCCGACGAGCGTCACGGCGGCGTGCTCGGCGCGGTGAGCGCCAACGCGCGCGCCGCCATCGAGGGCTACCTGCCGGCCGAGCAGCGCGACGCCTGGCGCGCTGCCTGGGCCGAGGCCTGCCTGGCCAACCTGCGCGCCGCCGAGCCGGGTTCCGACGCCCAGCTGGTGTGGCAGCGGGCCTTCGGGGCCGCGGCGGCCACGCATCCGGCGTCGGGCGAGGTGGCCCGCGGCCTGCTCGAGGGCACCGAGACGATCGAGGGCCTGGCGTGGGAGTCCGACCGCCGCTGGGACCTGTGGACCGCCCTGGCGGCCACCGGCCAGGCCACCCGGGAGGAGCTCGACGCCGAGCTGGAGGCGGAGCGCAACAACACCACCATCACGCGCCATCTGGCCGCCGTCACCTCGCTCCCCGGTGAGCAGGGCCGCCGCGAGGCCTGGGAGCGCCTGCTCACGCCGCTGTCGATGACGAACGACCACGTGTCGGCCACCATCGAGGGCATGCGCCAGCCGCTGCGCTCCGAGGAGCTGGGCTGGCTGCGCGAGGAGTACTTCGGCCGTCTCGAGGGCATCTGGGCCGACCACGCGATGGAGATCGCCGAGCGGATCGTGCCCGGCACCTTCCCCGAGGGCGAGGCCAGCGAGGCCGCCGCCCAGGAGTGGCTCACCACCCACCCCGAGGCCCCCGCGGCGCTGCGCCGCATCGTGGCCGACGAAGTGGACGGCCTGCGCCGCTCGCTGCGCGCACAGCGGTTCGCCGCCGAGGCCGGGCCGGTGGACGTGGCCTGACCCGGCCGTTCCGGTGCCGGCCTCACGGGTTCCTCACAGTCGGGCCCGTGGGGTTGGCACCGGGCCCCCGGTGGTCCACCGTGGTGTGACCCCGACCACGAAGGAAGGTTCCCATGGCAGCCAGCACCCGATCCGGCCTCCTGGCCGTCGCAGCCCTGGCACTCGGCGGTCTCACCGCCTGCAGCAGCTCCGGTGACGACGCGGCTGACTCCGGCACGTCCAGCACGCAGGCCCCGTCGTCGCCCGCGGACTCGCCCACCGAGGAGTCGCCGAGCCCGACCGGCACGGGCGAGGAGTCGCCGAGCGAGCCGGGGACCAGCCCCTCGCCGGGGAACGGGACGATCACCATCCCCAGCATCGAACAGCCGTCGGGCGACTCCTCGCCCATGAGCGCCACGCCGCCGGCCTCCTGAGGCATCGCGCGCGAACGGCCCCCTCACCCGCGGGGAGAGGGGGCCGTTCGGCTACCGGGGCCGAGCCGGAGCTCAGTTGAACAGGGCCGCCAGCACGGGGCCCAGGATCAGGGCCGCCAGAGTCACGAGGACGATGATGCGTCGGGACTGGGCACTCATCACACACCTGCCAGGTCGCGGATCGGGTCGATGCCGAAGTAGAGCAGGAACATCACGGCGATGAGCCACATCAGCGGGTGCAGCTGCTTGCCGCGGCCCTGCACCACCTGCAGCACCACGTAGGTCACGAACCCGGCACCGATGCCGGCGGTGATCGAGTACGTGAAGGGCATGAGGACGATGGTCAGGAAGGCCGGCACGGCGATGTCCAGACGGTTCCACTCGATGCCGGTGACCTGCTGCATCATCAGGAAGCCGACGACCACCAGGGCGGGTGTGGCGGCCTCGTAGGGCACCACCGACACCAGCGGGGAGAGGAAGGTGGCCAGCAGGAAGAGCACGCCGGTGACCACGCTCGCCAGGCCCGTGCGGGCACCCTCGCCCACGCCGGAGGCCGACTCGATGAAGCTCGTGTTGGAGCTCACCGAGCCCACACCACCGGCGGCGGCAGCCAGCGAGTCGACCACGAGGATGCGCTGCGCGCCCGGCGGGTTGCCCTCCTCGTCGAGCAGGTCGGCCTCGGCACCGACGGCCACCATCGTGCCCATCGTGTCGAAGAAGTCGGCCAGCAGGAGGGTGAAGACCAGCAGGCTCGCCCCCACCACGCCGATGGAGGAGAAGGAACCCAGCAGGTCGAACTGCCCGATGAGGCCGAAGTCCGGCGCCTGCACCCAGCTGTCGGGCACGCGCGGCACGTTGAGGCCCCAGCCGGTCGGGTTGACGACCTTGCCGGTGGCGTCGGTCTGCGACCCGATGCCGGCGACGGCCTCCACCACCATGGCCAGCACGGTGGCACCGAGGATGCCGTAGAGGATGGCGCCGCGGACGCCGCGCACCATCATCACGACGATGGCCAGCAGGCCGATCACGAACACCACGGTGGGCCACCCGGCGAGGAATCCACCCACGCCCATCTCCACCGGCACGGGACCGGAGGCGGGCTTGCGCACGATGCCGGCGTCCACGAGGCCGACGAAGGCGATGAACAGGCCGATGCCCACGCTGATGGCCGTCTTGAGCTGCGCCGGGATGGCGTGGAAGACCGCCTGCCGGAAACCGGTGAGCACCAGCAGCAGGATGATGAGCCCCTCCATGACCACCAGGCCCATCGCGTCGGCCCAGGTGACCTGCGGGAGGCTCGCCACGCCGAAGGCGATGAACGCGTTGAGGCCCAGGCCCGTGGCCAGGGCGAGGGGGTAGTTGGCCACCACGCCCATGAGGATGGTCATGACGCCGGCCACCAGCGCCGTGGCCGCGGCCACCATCGCGATGTTGGGCTCGTGGCCGCCGCCGAGGAACTCGCCGGTGCCGTCGGCCACGGTGCCGATCATCAGCGGGTTGAGCACGATGATGTAGGCCATCGTGAAGAAGGTGACGACGCCGCCGCGCACCTCCTGCACGACGGTGGTGCCCCGCTCCTGCAGGTGGAACCAGCGCTCGAGCGCCGCGTTCACGCGCGGTCCTCGGCGGTGGTGGGGGCGTCGGCGTCGGACTCCCGGGCCTGCGACGGCTCGGCACCGGCCTCGGTCTCGGCACCGGAGGCCTCGGGCTCCACCTCCGAGAGGTCCACCACCTCGAGCTCGAACTCGTCCACGAGCGGGTCGGGCAGGGGGTCGGGCTCCGGCTCGGTCAGGGCGGCGCGGTCGGCGCGCAGCACCTCCACGGGCACGAGGTAGCCGGTGCAGTCGCACTGCTCGCAGCGGGCGGCCACGCGTTCGGGCTGGTGGCCGCCGGGGCGCACGGGCAGGGCCTGGGGGGCCACCAGCACCAGCTGGGCCTCCTCGGCCTTCGCGTCGGCCACACCGAAGTCCTCGGGGCGCAGCCGGTCGGCCCACGGCACCCACTCCGGGGCCAGCAGGGCCCCCTCGGCGGGGGCGAGGTGGGCCTCGCACACGGTGACGCGGCGGCTGCGCGGGGCACGGGCCAGGGTGACCTCCCACTGCCATCCGGTGTAGCCCGGCATCAGGCAGGTGAAGGCGTGCGTGACCAGGCGCTCACCCACCGAGCGGGCGCCGGTGTGCTCGCCCACGGAGCCCTCGGCGGCGATGCCGTGCAGGCCCTCGCGGGCGGCGTCCACGGCCTCCATGAGGGCCGTGTCCGGGCGGGGGGCGCGGGCGGGGCGGGTGGCCGGGCGGGACTCGGGCGTGGTGCTCATCAGCGCCCCACCTCGAACTGGTCGGCCACGGCGCGCAGCGCCTTGGCGAGGGTCTCGCCGTGGCGGGCGTCGGGGTAGCGGCCGCGGCGCAGCTGGTTGGACGCGTCGTCGAGGAGGCGGATGAGGTCCTCCACCACCACGGCCATGTCGTCGGCCGGCTTCCGGTCGCGCAGGGTGCGGCCACGCTGCACGGACGGCGGGGCGTCCACCATCGCGACGTGCATGGCCTGGTCACCCTTGCGGCCCTGGACGATGCTGTACTCCAGCCGGGTGCCGGGGCGCAGGGTGGTCACGCCGGCGGGCAGGGCGGCCGCGCGCAGGAAGACGTCACCGCCGGCGTCGTCGCCGATGAAGCCGAAGCCCTTGTCGGCGTCGTACCACTTGACCTTTCCGGTGGGCACTGGGAACTCCTGTTGCAGAAGGGGGGTCGCCGATGGACGGCGACGAGGATGGGGCGCGACGGCGCCAGGTGTCGGGGCTGGCCGGGTGGCGGTCGCGTGCGGGCCCAGTCTACGGGCCGGCGTCAGAGACGGTGAGCGCCGCCGGCGGGGTCCGAGCCACTCTGCGGGGCGCCGTCCCCGGCCTCGGGGGCGCTGCCGTCGGGCCCGTGCCCGGGGGCGTACTGGCCGTACTCCGGGGCGGGTCGGCCCTGGAGGCCCGTGAGCGGGTGCGGCTGTCGCGGGTCCGGCTGGGGAGCCGCGGCCCCGCCGGGCGTGGCGCCCGGGGCAGGCGGTGCGGAGACCGGGTTCCACACGGCCCCCTGAGCCGGGGGCTGCCCGGTGGGTGCGTGGCCGGGGGCCGACCCGGTGCGCGGGGCATGGGGGTCCCCGCCGTACGGGGCGCCGCCCGGGCCACCCATGCCGCCCGGGCCGTGCTGGCCGTAGGGGCCGTGCTCCCCGGGCGGGACGGCGGCGGCACGACGGTTGGTGCGCACCAGCTGCGCGATGCCCCAGATGATCAGGCCCATCCCGAGGAGGAAGACGAGCAGCGCCAGCAGGAAGGCGCCGACGGTCCAGCCCATGATCCCCTCGAGGGCGTCCCCGGGGGCCACGGCCATGACCGAGCCGTCACCGCATCGCAGGGTGTGGTCGCCGGCCCCCTGGGTGTGGAAGGTCCAGAAGTGCTGCGGGTCCTGCGGGTGGTCCACCAGCTGGGGGTGCAGCTCGAGCTTCTCCCCCGACGGCCCGGTGACCGAGCACGCGTCGTGGGCGAGCGACTCGCCACCCTCCCCCATCGCGTAGAGCACGCGGTCCTCGCCGGCCGGCAGGTAGCGGGTGTCCCCGTCCGAGGCCGGGTTGAGCAGGGCCCCGAACAGGTCACCCATGCCGATGGCGACGGGCAGCAGGAACGCCAGGGGCGTGCCCACCAGCAGCGTCAGCCCGCCGAACACCAAGGGCATCACCCCACGGCGGCGGGGCTGCTGCTGCGGGCGGTAGGCGTACGGGCCGGGCTGGCCTCCCGTCACGTGACTCATGCCCGGAGTCTAGGTGAGGCACCCTTCGGCACGGGGGCGCGGGGCGGAGTGGGCAGGGGCCCCGCGGCGGGGCCGGTTGTGACACCCTGCTCCCCGAACGCCCGCCGAGAGGACCCCTGCCGTGCCCACCATCGTGAAGTCGATCGTCGCCGTGGCCCTGTTCGCCGTGGTGGTGACCTTCATGGGCATGGTCAACCCCCGCGGTCAGCACCGGGCCTTCCACCGCATCACGTTCTGGCGGAAGACCCCGGAGCCCACGCGCCGGGAGCTCGCGGTGCGCGCCGGGGTGAACGCCGCGCTGCTGGCGCTGGTGGTGGGCTTCATCGTGGTGATGGTCTACGACGTGCGGCCCGTCTGACGGGTCACGGTCGGGCGAGCACATCCAGGCACCGCCCGATGCGGTCGGCCCACCACGCACGCCGCGCCGGCTCCGCGACGTTCGCGACCCGGTCGGCCTCCACACGGCGCACCTCCAGCCGACCTCCCTCGGGCGCCAGCGGCGCGGACGTGACGTCCTCGGTGAACAGCCGCGCGGTGCCGAGGCCGCACGGCCCGTCGAGCTCCGGCATCGAGGCGGCGAGGGCCACCCCGGCGGCCAGGCCGACGCTCGACTCCAGGGCCGAGCTGACCACCGCGGGTAGGCCGGTGGCTGTGAGGATCTGCGAGGCCGCGGCCACCCCGCCCAGGGGTGCGGCCTTCACCACCACGAGGTCGGCGGCCCCCAGGGCGCGCACCAGCATCGGGTCGGTGGCGCGGCGGACGGATTCGTCGGCGGCGATGCGGACCGGGACGCCGCGGGCCGCCAGCAGCTCGCGCAGCTCAGCCAGCTCGGCGGCGGTGGCGCAGGGCTGCTCGCAGTAGTCCAGGTGCTCGCCGGTGGCGGCCACCTGCTCGAGGAAGGCGGCGGCCTGGCGGACGGTCCAGGCCCCGTTGGCGTCGATGCGCACCCGCACCCCGGGACCGGTGGCGTCCCGCACCGCCGCGATGCGGGCGAGGTCGGCGGCTGCGGAGGCGTCCTCGTCGGCCAGCAGGAGGGCCTTCTCGGCCACCTTGACCTTGGCGGCGGTGGCACCCGGCACCCGGGCGAGGACGGCGGGCACCTCCTCGGCGGCGACGGCCGGGACGGTGGCGTTGACCTCCACGAGCGGCCGCAGCGGGGTGGGCCATCCCCACCACCCGGCCTCGAGGGTGGCGGCCAGCCAGCGGGAGGACTCGGCGTCGTCGTACTCGGTGAAGGGGGCGAACTCGGCCCAACCGAGGGGTCCGCGCACCAGGGCGGTCTCGCGCACGGTGAGGCCGCGGAAGCGCACCGCCATCGGCAGGCGGACCACCACGAGGTGCTCGAGCAGCTCCCCGAGCTCGGGCAGCGGGCGGCCGAGGGTGGGGTCGGCCACGGCGGGTGGGCGCGGGGTGGAGCAGGGCAGCATCGTCAGTCCTCCTGCGCCACACGGACGTAGGACGGGAGCTCCGGGGGTGCGGGGTCGAGGCGGGTGACCGGGTCGTCGGCGAGCACGGCGGCCAGGCGCGCGCGGAAGACGGGCTGCAGCGGAGGGAGGTCCGTGAGCGGGAACCAGCCGGTGGCCAGAGACTCGTCGTCGCCCACCGCGGGGTCGCCGGAGAGCCAGGTGCAGGCGAAGCAGTGGTCGAGGTACTGGGCGCGGTCGCCGTTGACGTGCTCGACCGGGACGGTCACCGACACCCAGGCGAGGCGGTCCACCCGGCACGCGACCCGGGCCTCCTCGAGCACCTCCCGCTCGGCGGCGGCCGCGGGGTGCTCGCCCGGGTCGACGATGCCGGTGACCGGTGTCCACCGACCGTTGTCCGCACGCTGCACCATGAGCAGCTCCCGGTTCTCGGGCGCGGCCGGCAGCCCCGGGGCGGGTCGAAGCACCACGGCCGTGATGCCGCTCAACCACAGGGGCGCGTGCCCGATGTGGCGGCGTAGTTCGACGATGAAGTCCGGGACCGGCATGGGCGGCAGCCTAGTGATCCAGGCCGCCGAGCCGGTTGACCGCGCGGACCGCCCCGGTGGGTCGTGGGTGGCAGGCCCGGGGGGGGAGCCACCAGTGGTGGACGGGGTGGGCCTCAGGGGTTGCGGTAGTCGTGGGGTGTGGTGGTGTACCTCTGGCCCAGGAGGCTGGTCCAGTGGATGGTGCCGTCGGGGTGGGCTTGGGCGGTCCACTGTCGTTTTGTCTTGCGGGTGTGGCCCTTGCGGGAGAGGGACTGCAGGTTGTCCGGGGTGGTGGGGCCGCCGTGGTCGAAGGGGACCAGGTGGTCCAGTTCGCACCGGTCTGCGGGGATCTCCCCGGTGCCGGGGTCGCGGGCGATGCCGTCGCGGGCGCGGACGAAGCGGGCGACCGAGGCGGTGGGCCGGTAGGTGTGGGGTGAGACGGTCACGGCGTGGCCGGTGGTGGGGTCGGCGACCAGGCGTTGCCAGACCGATCCCTCTCGGACCGCGACGGCCCGGACGTGTTCAGCATCGAGGTACCCGAACCCGGGCATCCACCCCAGGGGTGCGCCCAACAACCCACCACCCCCACGCGATGGGGTGCCAGCGTCCGCCGTCGGCCCCGGTGTCGGGACGGCGCCACCGGGCCCGTCGGGTGGTGCGGCACCCGGCGGGGTCTGCCCCTCGTGGTGCGTGGGTGGGAGTCCTTGACCGGTACCGCTCGGGCCCGTGCTGCTGCTGTCGGTGTCAGTGTCGGTCTTGGGCGTGTTCTCGAGCAGGACGTCCAGGCCGACCACGACGGTGCACCGGGCCGGGGGCAGGACCGGGTCACCGATCCGCGGGATCGGGAAGTAGTCCTCGGCGACCGTCCCGCAGGAGGTGCACACCGGCGGCACCGGTGCCGTGGGACCCGGCACCGGGGTGTCCCCGCGAGGGGCCGTGCCCTCCTCTGGTGCAGCGTCCCGCGCAGCCAGGTTCCCGGCCCGGTCCGATCCGGCGGGTGTGGTGTGGGGAGTCTCGACAGTCCAGTCGGCCGGGTCGGGGTCCTCGTGGGGTGCCCGCCCACTCCCCGCACCCCCAGCCGCACCCGCAGTCGCACCACCCGCGCTCACAGCCGCGCCACCGGTGGTCGGGGTGTCCGTGGCCGGGTCGGACCCCGCGGACCCCGGTGCGCCCGTGGCGGGCGTGGGGTTGTATGCCGGGGCGCCGGTGTTGGGGTGGTCGGGGAGCTGGCCGACCAACAGCAGGTCCAGGTGCAGGTCCGAGCGGAGCTGGCCCAGGGTGCGGGCGTCGCCGGCGGCCTTCGCGCGGCGGGCCGCGTTGTCCAACCGGGACCAGGCACCGGCCACCCGGGTGGCCTCACCGACCACCGTGAGCGACCCGGTCCCGTCCTGACCGGCCCGGGCCCAGCTGCCCCGGCCTGCGATCGCCGTGGTCCGCCTGGCACGGGCCCCGGCCCGGTCAGCGGTCTCGGCCTGCCGCACCCTGCGGCCCAGCAACCGTCGGAACGACGACCCGCTGCG
>NZ_JBHLVH010000007.1:0-1133 GCF_042433515.1 Kytococcus schroeteri
GGAAGGGGTCCATCACCGCGGCCGCGCACGGGAGCTCTTCGGCGGTTGCGGTCTTGAAGCCGGTGAACCCATCCATCGCGACCACCTCCACGGCGTCACGCCACGCCTGTGGCCGCTCGGCGAGCCAGGTCTTGAACGCGGCCTTGGACCGGCCTTCGACCATGTCCAGCAACCGGGCGGGGCCGGGGGCGTCTCGGATCGGGGTGAGGTCGATGATCACGGTGACGTACTTCTCGCCCTTGCGCGTGTGCCGCCACACGTGCTCGTCGACCCCGACCACCTTCACCCCCTCGAACCGGGCCGGGTCACCGATCAGGACGCGCCGGCCCTCGGCCAGGACGGCGTCGTTGGCGGTGTCCCACGCCACCGCCAACGCCTCGGCGACCCGAGCGATGGTCAGGTGCTGCACGACCAGCGCGAGCAACGCCCAGCGCAGCCCACCGCGGGAGATCTTGGCCCTCGGCTCCGCCGCCGCAGTGGTGTCCTGCCGCCACATCCGCGCGCAGCCGGTGCACCGGTACCGGCGGACCGCGACCAGCAACGTCGTGGGTCGCCACCCGAACGGCTCGTGTGCCAGGCGTCGCGTGATCACATCGTGCACGGTCCCCTCACAGCCACACCGCCGGCACCACCGGTCATCATCGACGACCCGGCAGGCCAGCACCGTCCGGTCCGGCTCGAGGCGTTGCCCGGTCACCTCCAACCCGAGGCCGTCGAGGCGGCAGAACGTCGTCAGATCAGGCGTGGTGCAGGTACCGTCAGGCATGTCGAGGTCTTCCAGGTGGGGAGTGTGAGAACTCCCATCATGTGGAGACCTCGACGCCTACCCCAGGACCGACGCGCCGCCCCGCGACCCACCCTGGATTGGGAAGAGCCGGCATCACATGGGGCCGGCTGGTGCGATCTGTCATTCCGGCCGGTCCTTCGGCCCGGTACCGGGCAGCCCACTTGCGGGCCGTGGGTGGTGAGACCAAGAACATCTTGGCTGCCACGGCCACCGGCCAACCCTCCTGGACGATGAGCTTGGCCAGGCGCAACCGAGCGCGAGGGGTCAGAGCAGCGTTATCGGGCTCTTCGGAGTTGAGCGTGGGTGCTTGGGGGTAGGGGTCGAGGTCCCGGGCATGATCTGAGGA
>NZ_JBHLVH010000008.1:0-6888 GCF_042433515.1 Kytococcus schroeteri
GGAAGGGGTCCATCACCGCGGCCGCGCACGGGAGCTCTTCGGCGGTTGCGGTCTTGAAGCCGGTGAACCCGTCCATCGCGACCACCTCCACGGCGTCACGCCACGCCTGTGGCCGCTCGGCGAGCCAGGTCTTGAACGCGGCCTTGGACCGGCCTTCGACCATGTCCAGCAACCGGAGGCGGTCCTGCTCGCCTTCGAGCCGGTAGCGGTTGGTGGTGAGGCGTTCCAGTTCCCCGGAGGCTGCAGCACGCACTCAACCGCCACGCGATGGTCGGTTCGATGGGCCGGGTCGGTGCCGCCGGGGACAACGCTGCCAGGGAGAGCTTCTTCGGCCTGCTGCAGGACAACGTCCTGAACCGACGGCAGTGGGCCACGCGCGAGGAGTTGCGGATCGCGATCGTGACCTGGATCGAGCGGACCTACCATCGCCGCCGACGGCAGCAGAGACTCGGCACGTTGACCCCCATCGAGGAGGAGACGATGCTGAGCCCAGCAGTCACTCAGGCTGCCAAACAACTGTCACCTATCCGTGCAGCAGACCCCAGTGCTTGAGGTGGTCATCGACGAGTCCGACGGCGACTGCATTCAGGGCCGAGGTGATCGCGCTGATTTGGGTGGGGATGTCGATGCAGTAGGTGTCTTCGTCGATCATCCGGTGGATGCCGCGGGCGTGGTGGTCGTCATGATCTGTCTCTCACGTTTCAGGAGCGGTCGAGGATGCGGTTGGTGCTGGATTCGGGTGTGAGGTCGAGGCGACGCAGCAGTTGCGCGTTGAGGGCCACCACGACGGTGGAAGCCGACATGAGGATCGCCCCGACGCTCATCGGCAGCACGAATCCGATCGGTGCGAGAATTCCCGCCGCGAGAGGCACAGAGATGAGGTTATAGCCAGCGGCCCACCACAGGTTCTGCTTCATCTTCCGGTAGCTCGCACGCGACAGCTCGAAGACCGACAGCACCGAGCGTGGGTCCGAGCTCGCGAGGATGACCCCTGCCGAGCCGATTGCGACATCGGTGCCGGCGCCGATGGCGATGCCCACATCGGCCTGTGCAAGGGCCGGAGCGTCGTTCACGCCGTCGCCGACCATCGCGACCTTGCGCCCCTCGCCCTGCAACTCGGCGACCTTGGCAGCCTTGTCCTCAGGGCGTACGCCGGCGAACACACGGTCGATGCCGAGATCCTTTGCGACAGTGTCAGCGACTGCTTGGGCGTCTCCAGTGATCATGACGACCTGCGCGCCCTGAGCGTGGAGGGCATCGACCGCGTCACGAGACTCAGGCCGGACCTCATCGGCCAGGCGTAGTGCACCGATGACCGTGCCGTCGGCGAGAACATGGAGGATGATTGCCCCTTCCTCTCGCCACTGGTCAGCTATCGGCAGTTCGCTGGCCGAGTGCTGCTGGAGCAGATAGGGGCCGCCGACCTCGACGACCGTCCCGTCGATGGTGGCCTTCACGCCGACCGCCGGAGAAGACGAGAAGTCCGAGGCCTTGGGCACCTGGACTTCTCGGGTGCTGGCGGCTCCGGTGATCGCTCGGGCCAGGGGGTGTTCGCTGTCGGCCTCGGCGGCCGCGGCCAGGGCGAGCACCCGCTGTTCGTCGTGATCGTTCGCGGTGCCGATGGCGGTGACGGTGGGCTCGCCCTTGGTGAGAGTGCCGGTCTTGTCGAAGAGCACGGCGTCGACGGTGCGCATGGACTCCAGCGCGAGCCGGTCCTTGATGAGCACGCCGCCGCGGGCGGCGCGCTCGGTCGCGATCGAGACCACCAGCGGGATCGCGAGGCCCAGGGCGTGGGGGCAGGCGATGACGAGCACGGTGATGGTGCGGACCACCGCGTCGTCGGGAAGACCAATGAGGGACCATACGAGCGCGGTGATGACGGCCGCGCCGAGGGCGAACCAAAAAAGCCAGGCCGCGGCGGTGTCGGCGATGCGCTGGGCGCGGGAAGAGGAGGCCTGGGCGTCGGAGACAAGTTTCTGGATGCCGGCCAGGGCGGTGTCCTCGCCGGTGGCGGTGACCTCGACCCGCAGCCCGGAGTCGGTGGCGATGGTGCCGGCGACGACCTGCTCGCCCGTCTCTCGGCGCACGGTCTTGGATTCCCCGGTGACCATCGACTCATCCATGCTGGCGCTGCCATCGACGATGCGTCCGTCCGCGGGCACCGAGGCGCCGGGCCGGACCACCACCACATCGCCGACAGCGAGGTCTGCGGGGGCGACTCGCACGATGTTCTCGCCGTCGACCTTCTCGGCCTCATCGGGCAGCAGGGCGGCCAGGGAGTCCAGGGCGGAGGTGGTCTGGGCCAGGGAACGCATCTCGATCCAGTGGCCCAGCAGCATGATGACCACCAGCAGAGCCAGCTCCCACCAGAAGTTGAGCTCGTCGCTGAGCAGGTGCAGGCTCGCGCCCCAGGAGGCGATGAAGGCGACCGTGATCGCCAGCGCGATCAGCAACATCATGCCGGGCTTGCGGGATCGGATCTCGCCCAGTCCACCGGTGAGGAAGGGCCGGCCGCCCCACACGTACATGATCGTGCCCAGGGTCGGGGAGACCCAGCGCACCCAATCGGCGTTCGGGAGGGGGTAGCCGATGAGGTGGGCGAACATGTCGTTGAAGCCCACGACCGGGATCGCGATGACGAGCATTATCCAGAACAGCCGCCGGAACTGGCCGACATGATCACCATGCCCGCCATGGCCACTATGACCTGCGTGGTCGTGGCCGCCGTGATCCTCATGGTCGGCTTGGTCGTGGCCGCCATGAGACTGGTGTGCCGAGTGGTCGCCGTGCGAGTGGTGGCCGGCGTGCTCGTGCGCTTCAGCCTCGGCGGCCCCGTGGTGGGTCTGCTGGTCGTTCACGCTCTGTCCGTTCCTTCATGCCCGGTTCGTGTCAGTCAGGAAGCGGGCTGGATCTCGCTGTCGACGACCCACTTGTGGTTGGTCATCTTCATCCCGTCGGCCTCGTAGTCGACGACATAGACGGTTTCATCAGTCGAGGACGCGATCGTCGCCGTCGCGCCGTCCATGCCCTCCATGTGGTCGGCGGTCACCGTCGCCTCGGTGCCGTCGTCGAGACGGGCGTCACCGGCGCCGTCGAGCTCTTCCTGGACGACCCACTTGTGATCGGTCACGGGATCTCCGCCGTCGACCGGGGTGTAGTCGATCGCGTAGGTGTAGGTGTCGTAGGCGCCGACGATGGTGGCTCTGGCACCGTTCATGCCCTCCATGTGGTCGGCCGTCAGAGTGACTTCAGTGCCGACCGGGTATTCGGGGTCGGTGGCCTCTTTCATGCCCTCGGGGACCGGGCCGCCGTCGGCGGGATGCTCCATGCCGTCGTGGCCCCCATGCCCGCCTTGTGCGTCCTCGCTCTGCGATGGAGTTCCTGCCTCGTTGTTCGCGGTGGAGCAGCCTGCCAGGGCGAGGCTTCCGCCGAGGATGCCGGCGGCGACGAGGATGCTGATGCGTCTGCTCATCTCAATACTCTCCTTTCGGTGTGAACCGACCGGCTCTGGTGCGCCGGGTACGGGGTGGTTCCGCGCCTCCCGGTCGAGAGGCGCGGAACCATGTCCACGGGCGGTCAGGCCGCGTTGGCGTAGCGGTCGGGGCGGGCGCTGACCTCGATGCCGGTCTCGCCGGCGATCCCGGAGACCTCGGAGCGGATCGCGCTCTCGCAGTGCCCGCAGGTCACGCCGGTCACCCGGTACTCGGTCGTGGTCGTCGCGCTCATAATCCGAACGCCCTTGTTTGTGTACGAGATCTTCAGGCTATACCCCATGGGGGTATGGGTCAACGGGTAGATGCGTCCTCGGGGGTCTCCTGGGCCTGCCCGGCGGGGCGGACGTGACGCAGTCGGGTTGCGGCGATGAGTGCCGCCATGGCGGCGATAACGGCCGGGACGATCGCGCCGTGTTCAGTCCGCCGGTGAACGCTGCCTGCCGCGCCGACCAGCTGCTCGCCGAGTGCTCCTTGCAGCTCGCCTGCGGAGACGAGTGCGCCGTCGACGCTCATGACTCAGTGGGCGCCCATGAGCGGAGCGGTACCCCTGATGATCCCGACGGTGCGTGCACAGAGTGCGGCACTGGCGACCATCTGGGCACGGCGATGGCGTGCGTGCTCGCGCTGCTGATCATCCTCATGGTTCTGGCGCCACCACGGCTGCTGCCCGGATGGATGCACGTACCCTTCAGATCTATCCTGCGCGTCACTCAAGCGACCCTCGACACAAAAGAAAACGGCTCATCCGATCTGAGGGTGTAGTCGTGGTCTGAAGCCGCCGGCTTCGAGGAGGGATCGGGCGACGTAGTGGGTCAGGTTGCGGAAGCCGAGGGCGGACCCTCGGAGGTGCTCGAGGCGGCCGTTGATCGCCTCGGTCGGGCCGTTGCTCGTGCCCGGCAGGTCGAAGAATGCGAGTACGTCTTCGGCCCGCTTGGTCAGCGTCCGCCCGAGCGTGACGAGCTCGCTCAGGGCGGTGGGAACGCCACGGGTCACCGAGTCGATCACGGCGGTCATCAGTGCCCGGCCTTCGCGCCGGTCTGGGTGGCGGTAGGCGGCGATCATGCGTTGGTAGATGCCCCAGGTCGCCTCGACCTCGACGTGCTCCTCGTCGGCGAACAGGGACTCGATCCTGCGGGCCTGCTTGTCGGTGAACAGGTTGGCGCCAGTGTGCAGGGTCCGCCGCGCGCAGTAGAGCGGATCGCCGGCCCGGCCGCGGTGGCCGTGGAGATCTTGCTGGACCCGTCGGCGACAACGGTCCAGGGCGTCACCAGCGAGCCGGACCACGTGGAAGGGATCCATCACCGCGACCGCGTCGGGGAGCTCCTCGGCCGCAGCAGTCTTGAACCCGGTGAACCCGTCCATCGCCACCACCTCCACCCTGTCGCGCCATGCCTGGGTGCGGGCAGCGAGCCAGGTCTTGAAAGTGCTCTTCGATCGCCCCTGGACCATGTCGAGCAGGCGTGCTGGACCCGTCCCGTCGCGGATCGGGGTCAGATCGATGACGACGGTGACGTACTTCTCGCCGCTTCGGGTATGGCGCCAGACGTGCTCGTCCACTCCGACCACGGTGACGCCGTCAAACCGGGTGGGGTCATCTATCAGGACCCGTCGGCCCTCGGCCAGGACCGCGTCATTGGCGGTGTCCCAGGCCACTCCCAGAGCCTCGGCCAACCTGGCGACAGTCAGGTGCTGGGTCACCAGGGCAACCAGCGCCCAGCGCACCGCTGCCCGTGAGAGCTTCGCCCGTGGCTCGGCTGCGCCCGTGGTGTCCTGGCGCCACACCCGCCGGCACGCCTGACAGCCGAAGCGACGCACCCGGATCAGCAGCGTGGTGGGCCGCCACCCGAACGGCTCATGCGCCAGCTGACGGGTCACCGTGCCCCGCGCGGCGCCCTCGGCCCCGCAGTGCCGGCAGAACGCGTCGTCATCGCCCGCGACCACCCGGCATTCCAGCACCGCCCGGTCAGACTCCACGCGCTGGCCAACCGCAACGAGACCAAGCTCGTCCAGGCGGGCGAAGGTCGTCAGATCAGGGGCATCAAAGGTAAGTTCACGCACGTCGAGGTCTTCTGGTCGGGTCGGTGTAGGAACCCCCATCATCAGGGGACCTCGACCCCTACCTCGACCCGGTCACATCACCACTGCTACACCCTCAGATCGGAAGAGCCGTTATGATAAGCGAGGATGACCTGTCCACCCTCGAGGCATCCAACGGGACCGAAGCGTCACGACTGTTCCTTGAGCAGATGATCCTCCACCATGAGGGA
Organism: Kytococcus schroeteri; assembly: GCF_042433515.1. Taxonomy (NCBI): domain Bacteria; kingdom Bacillati; phylum Actinomycetota; class Actinomycetes; order Micrococcales; family Kytococcaceae; genus Kytococcus; species Kytococcus schroeteri. The sequence goes on from NZ_JBHLVH010000008.1 coordinate 5,762, forward strand.
GCCGTCAAGATGGCCCGGATCTAAGTCGATGACGGTAGCAATACCGAGGCTGTCGAGCTCACGCAGACAATCATCGATTCGCAAACGACCGAGATCCAGGAGATGGAAGACCTCCTGGCCAATCTCTAGCGAGTCACCAGGGTGGGTGCCGGACGCGCTGGATTCGGCACCCACCGGACCCGACCGACCCTCGCATGACTCGAAGGAAAAACGTTATGCCATGCCTCCTTTTATCGCGACGCCGCAGCGCCCTTGCAGCCGTCTTCGTTGCCATTCTGGCTCTCGTTCTTGCTGGATGTGCGATCACGCCGTCCGGCCCCGCACCGTCATCGGTCAGCAGCCAGACGAGCGAGCGCGAGTTCCTGGCAGATCACGGCCTATCCGGGCTGGATGTCAGGCAGGTCATCGAACGACTGGACACGATGCCCGTCCCTGACCGGCCGACCGATCTGCTCGCGTCGGTGCAGCCAGAGGCGCTCGTGCTCACCGACGATCAAGAGCGTGAGACGCGCCTGCCGTTGCCAGAGGATGAGGTCTACATCTCGATCGCCCCCTACCGGGACCAGACCCACGACTGCTACTTCCACAGCCTGACTACCTGCCGCGGTGAACTCGCTAGCGAAGAAGTTCAGGTCACGCTCACGGGTGCAGACGGTGAAGTGATCATCGATGAAGCGCGCCAGACTTACGACAACGGCTTCATTGGTCTCTGGGTGCCGCGCGACACCGAGGTGAACCTCACTATCGAGCACGAGGGTCAGGAGGCGAACGCAAGAATCTCAACGATGAACGAGGACGCCACTTGCATCACAACCATGCGGTTGCAGTGACTTCGCCGGCATGCCGAGATTGTCGCGCTACGCCGAACGCCGGGAATCGGAGGACACTCCGTGAGGGTCCGAAAGTAGGGACGCTCTGAATGCCCTAATTCCTGTCGCTCTAGTTGTGATGTCCAGGGACGTTGTTGCGTGACTCGCTGACAGGTGAAGGCCTCCTGTTGCGAGAGTGGAGCTGTCTAAGAACCGCTGCACGCACCCAGGAGGCCTTCGTGTCCCACGATAACGGGCTCTTCGGAGTTGAGCGTGGGTCATGGGGTGAGTCCTCCGCCGATGAGGAGCATGCGGAGT
>NZ_JBHLVH010000009.1:0-29217 GCF_042433515.1 Kytococcus schroeteri
ACTACCGACTCCGCATGCTCCTCATCGGCGGAGGACTCACCCCATGACCCACGCTCAACTCCGAAGAGCCTGTTTTCGGCGTGCGTCCCGAATTCGTTCATGGCGCGTCGTGGGCCCTTGGGCAGAGTGGGCGCGTCTTCCCCGGTGAGGGTCTGATGAAGTCATCCTGTGATTTTGCTACTGGTTCTGCTGGCATCCTGCGCGTGGCTAGGCGCATGGCCGGGGGCTATCCGAACGAGTTGTTCGGTGACCATTTCTCCTTCGCTGGGGAGAGGTGCTGATGGGCCGGGTGTGGTGGTTCGGGTTCGCGCGGGGGCTCTCGATGGTGGGCGATGCCGCGTGGGCTCTGGCCGTGATCTGGCTGATCATGGACGACGGTGGCCCCGGCATCTCCGGAACATACTTGGCCGTCTGTGCGGCGGTCACCTCGTTGCTCATGGTCCCGGCCAGTCGTTTGGTCGGTCGGCTCGGGACGTGGCGGGCCATGGTGTGCAGCGACGCGTTGGGCTTCTTGGTGCTCCTGGCCGCGTGGGTTGGTGTGCTGCAGGGGCTTCCGCGCGTCTGGGTACTGGCCTCCACCGGGGTGGTGCTCGCCCTCCTGGCGGCGGTGTACAGACCCTCCAGCAGCGCGTTCCTGCAGCAGATCGCCCCCGAGGGAAATCTGACCCGTGCCATGGGTGTCCGGCAGCTGAGCAATGCGGCCGGGGGAGTGCTGGGCGCCGCCGCCGGAGGAGTCGTCCTGGCGGCCGGCGGGCTCACCTGGATCGTGGTGTTCAACGCCGTGACCTTCCTGGCGGCCATGGCGATCGTGCTGTGTCTGCCTCGGGTGGTGGCAGAGGAGCCGGAGCAGGAGGCGGGTTCCCCATCGGTGAGGGAGTCTCTCGGGATGGTGCTGCGGCACCCGCTGCGCAAGTGGCTCGTGCTGCGCGGTTTCGCCCTCAACCTGGCGGGCATGGCCCTGCTCTCGGTGGTGCTGGTTGCGCGGGTGCAGGAACGCGGCTGGGGTGCGGGGTACTACGGCCTGGCGGAGGCGACGCTCGCGGTCGCCACCATCGTGATGGGCCTGGTGGTCTCGCGGTGGCGCGGCCCCGAGCACGTGGGTCAGGCGGGTACCTGGGGAAGCCTCGGAGCGGTGCTGTGCGTGGTGGGGGCGTGTCTGGCCATCTCACGACCGGCCACCCTGGTCCTGCTGCTCCTCGCCGGGGTCTTGCTGGTGTTGGGCAGCGTGTACTCCGACTCCCTGCTGTTCGGCTCGGTGGATCAGCGCTCCATGGTCGCCCTGCACGCTGTGGTGATGGCGCTGTCCACCATCGGCATTCCGGTGGGGCAGGCGCTGGCCGGGGCTGCACTGGAGCTGTGGGGCGGGGTGCCGGTCATCACGGCGGCCGGGGTGCTGCTGACGGGGGTGTGCCTTGGGTCGCTGGCGGTTGCGGAGATCCGCACGGCGCAGGCCTCCGAACGGACTGCCTGAGGTGTCACCGGGGCTGGGTGGTCGCGGGTCGGTCTGACAGGATGGCCGGCAGCAGGCAACGGTGCCGGACCCGCCCGCGTGGTGAGCCGCCGCGCCCGTTCAGGACGGACTGGAGAAGGAGAACCACATGCCCATCGCAACCCCTGAGGTCTACCGCGACATGCTCGACCGGGCCAAGGCGGAGAAGTTCGCCTACCCGGCCATCAACGTCAGCTCCTCCCAGACGCTGAACGCCGCCATCCGGGGCTTCGCCGAGGCCGGGTCCGACGGCATCATCCAGGTCTCCACCGGCGGCTCGGAGTACTTCTCCGGACCCACCGTCAAGGACATGGTCACCGGTGCGCGCGCCTTCGCGGCCTTCGCCCGCGAGGTGGCCAAGAACTACGACGTGAACATCGCCCTGCACACCGACCACTGCCCCAAGGACAAGCTGGACGGCTTCGTGCGCCCGCTGCTGGACGCCTCCGAGGAGGAGTACAAGGCGCACGGCACCCCGCTGTTCCAGTCGCACATGTGGGACGGCTCGGCGGTGCCGCTGGAGGAGAACCTGCAGATCGCCCAGGAGCTGCTCGAGCGCTGCAAGGCGCTGGACATCATCCTGGAGGTCGAGATCGGCGTGGTCGGCGGCGAGGAGGACGGCGTCGCCAACGAGATCAACGAGCAGTTGTACACCTCGCCCGAGGACGCCATCGCCACCGTCGAGGCCCTGGGCCTGGGGGAGAAGGGGCGCTACATGGCGGCCCTCACCTTCGGCAACGTGCACGGTGTGTACAAGCCCGGCAACGTGAAGCTGCGCCCGGAGATCCTGAAGCAGGCGCAGGCGGCCGTGGTCGAGAAGTTCGGCCCCAGCCAGCACTCGTCGGTGGCCGAGAAGCCGTTCGACCTCGTCTTCCACGGCGGCTCCGGCTCCACCGAGCAGGAGATCTCCGACGCCGTCGACTTCGGCGTGGTGAAGATGAACGTGGACACCGACACCCAGTACGCGTTCACCCGCCCGGTGGCCGGCTGGATGTTGGAGAACTACTCCGGCGTGCTGAAGATCGACGGCGAGGTGGGCAACAAGAAGCAGTACGACCCGCGCTCCTGGGGCAAGGCCGCCGAGGAGTCGATGGCGGCTCGCGTGGCGCTGGCCTGCGAGAACCTGCGGTCCGCCGGGACGCACCGCTGATGGCGGGCGAGAACCTGCTGGGCATCCCGCCCACCGAGCTGCCCGAGGACCCGGCCGTCGCCGCCCTCGAGCAGGGGCAGGACGCCCGCATGGTGGCCTCCGCCCGCCCCACCAGCTCCGCCGCGTGGGCCGAGCTGGCCGAGGCGGCCCTGGAGGACGGGCTCGTGGTGGAGGCCTACGCCTTCGCCCGCACCGGCTACCACCGTGGCCTCGACGCGCTGCGCCGTGCCGGCTGGCGCGGCCAGGGGCCGGTGCCGTGGGAGCACGCGCCGAACCGGGGCTTCCTGCGCTGCCTGGCGACGCTGAGCAGGGCCGCCGGCGAGATCGGTGAGACCGACGAGGAGCGCCGCTGCGCCGAGCTCCTGGCCGACTCCTCGCCCGCCGCTGCGACCGCGCTGGGCATCGAGCGCCCCGCCGTGTGACCCGCGCCACCTGATCCGCTGCGCCGCAGCCGGTTCGACGGCCGCCCTGCCACCCGCAGGGCGGCCGTCGGGCGTCGGGGTCCTTATCATCCTGGTGTCGCCCGCCCCCTCGATGCCGGAGGTCCCGCATGCCCCACGCCGTCCGCGAGATGCTCGAGGTCGGTCCGGGGGAGCGCGACCTCGTCCCGGCGGTGCGCATCGCGCTGTCGGTGGCCATCCCGCTGGTGGTGCTCGTGGCGATGGGGCGCCAGGACCTCACGATCTACGCCTCGTTCGGGGCCTTCACCTCCCTGTACGCGCGGCACCGCCCCACCCGGGAGCGCCTGCGCGACCAGCTGCGCGCCGGCAGCATGTTCGTCACCTGCATCCTCCTCGGCTCGCTCGTGGCCGTCTCCGGGGCGCCCGGCTGGGTGGCCCTGGCGGCCACGGCGGTGGTGGCCTGCGTGGGGTCCGTGCTGGCGGCGTGGTGGAACCTCCACCCGGCCGGTGCGCTGTTCTTCATGTTCGCCACCGGTGCCGTCTCCTCGATGGGGCCCGAGGGGGTGGCCCCGCCGCTGCTGGCGGTGGTCGTGGCGGCCGCGTCGGCCACCCTCTCCATCGTGCTCGGCGTCCTGTGGCGGTACGTCGGGGAGGGGCCGCGCGACCCCCATGGCCCGTCCGCGCCGCACGAGCGCCTCACGCGGGCCCAGCTGGTGGGCCACGGCGGGCGCTTCCTGGCGGCCTCGGTGCTGTCGGGCATCCTCGGCGCAGCCAGCGGCATGAGCCACGCCTACTGGGCGCAGATCGCCTCGGCGGCCCCCATCGCGGCCCCCACCCACCGGGCCCGCCTGCAGCGTGGGGTGCAGCGCATGATCGGCACGATTGGGGGCGTGGGCATCACGGCGTTCGTGCTCTCCATGCAGCTGCAGACCTGGCACATCGTGGCGTTCGTGGTGCTGTTCCAGTGGTTGGCGGAGATGTTCATCGGCCGCAACTACTCGGTGGCGCTGCTGTTCGTCACCCCGCTGGCGCTGCTCATGATCCAGCTCTCGCACCCCACGGACAGCTCCGACCTGCTGCAGGCCCGGGCGGTGGAGACGGTCATCGGCGCGCTGGTGGGCATGCTCGTGGTGTACCTGTGGCGCACGGCGGCCGAGCGCCGTGCCGACCAGGCGGTGGCCGACCGGATGCGTCGGGCGGAGGCGTCCACGGCCGACGACTGAGCCGCCGGCGCCCTCGGGACGGCCGTCAGCCGGTGGCGCTGCGTACCCGTTCCTCGATACGGGTGCGCGCAGCCGGCCACTCGTCGACGAGCATCGAGAAGCACGCGGTGTCGCGCACCGACCCGTCGGGTCGGCGCTTGTGGTGGCGCAGGACGCCGTCGTGACGGGCACCGAGATTCTGGATGGCGGCCCGGCTCCGGGTGTTGAGCGCGTCGGTGTGCCAGATGACCACCTCGGCGCCCATGCCGGTGAAGGCGTGCTCCAGCATCTGCCGCTTGGAGTCGGCGTTGTGGCCGCGGCCCTGTACGGAGCCGGTCAGCCAGGTGAACCCGACCGCCACGCTGCGCACGGTGGGGTCCGGCGCGTAGTAGGACGTGGTGCCGAGGAAGGCGCCGCTGACCGCATCGAGCTGGGCCAGGGGCAGGCGGGTGCCGGCCTCCTGCGCCGCGAGGGCAGCCCCGATGTCCGCGCGGGCGTCGCCGAGGGTGCGCGGGAACGGCCGGCTGAGCCATGCCCACGCCTCGGGTCCCGTGGCCTGCGCGGCGGCAAACCATCCCTCGGCGTGGTCGGCGGTCAGCGGCTCGAGATGCACCAGCGGGCCGCTGCGGGGCGGGGGAGCGGTCCACCAGGCGGGGTCGGTCGTCATGGACCCATGCTGCCGCAACCCCGACGTCCCACCCGGTGAGGTGACCATTCCGTGTCACCTGGACCGTCGAGGTGACACGGAATGGTCACCTCACCGGGTGGCGAGGGCGCCCCGGACCTCGCCACCCGGCCCTGCCACGCTGCGCGTCGGTAGACTCTCCCGGTACCGGCTCCCGTGCGGCGCCGCCCCAGGCGGTGCCGGCCGGTACGCCGGCGGGAAGCACCGTCGGACGAACACTGCGCGGGGCGAAGGGAGTCGGCATGCCGGCGATCGTGATCGTGGGCGCCCAGTGGGGCGACGAGGGCAAGGGCAAGGCCACCGACCAGCTCGGGGCGCGGGTCGACCAGGTGGTGAAGTTCAACGGCGGCAACAACGCCGGCCACACCGTCGTCATCGACGGCGAGAAGTACGCCCTGCACCTGTTGCCCAGCGGCATCCTGACCCCCGGGGTCACGCCCATCATCGGCAACGGCGTCGTGGTCGACCTGGCCGTCCTCTTCGAGGAGATCGAGGCCCTGGAGGCCCGCGGCGTGGACACCAGCAAGCTGCGCGTCAGTGCCAACGCCCACGTCATCGCGCCGTACAACACCACGCTCGACAAGGTCGGCGAGCGCTTCCTCGGAAAGCGCAAGATCGGCACCACCGGCCGCGGTATCGGCCCCACCTATGCCGACAAGATGAACCGCATCGGCATCCGCGTGCAGGACCTGTTCGACGAGTCGATCCTGCGCCAGAAGGTCGAGGCGGCGCTGGTGCTCAAGAACGAGCTGCTGGTCAAGACCTACAACCGCCGAGCCGTGGAGGTCGAGGAGACCGTCGCCGAGCTGCGGTCCTACGTCGAGCGTCTGCGCCCGATGGTGGTGGACTCCGGCCTGGAGATCACCCGCGCGCTCGATGCCGGGCAGACCGTGCTGTTCGAGGCGGGCCAGGCCACGATGCTGGACGTCGACCACGGCACCTACCCGTTCGTGACCTCGTCCTCCTGCGTGGCCGCCGGTGCCTCCACCGGGTCGGGCATGGCCCCGGGGCGCATGGACCGCGTGGTCGGCATCTTCAAGGCCTACACCACCCGCGTGGGCGAGGGGCCGTTCCCCACCGAGCTGCTCGACGAGACCGGCGAGGCCCTGCGCCGGGCCGGTGGCGAGTTCGGCACCACCACCGGGCGTCCGCGTCGTTGTGGCTGGGCCGACGCCCTCGTGGGCCGCTACGCCACGCGCGTCAACGGGCTGACCGACATGGTCCTCACCAAGCTGGACACCCTCACCGGCTTCGAGACCCTGCGGATCGCCACGGGGTACCGGGTGCCGGTGGCCGAGGCGTCCGGGCTGGGCGACGGGCGCACCGAGGGCGAGTGGGTGTACTTCGACGAGATGCCGATGTCGCAGAGCGACTTCCACCACGCCCAGCCGGTCTACGAGGACCACCCGGGCTGGCAGGAGGACATCTCCGGATGCCGCGAGTTCTCCGACCTGCCGCAGGCCGCGCAGGACTACGTGCTGCGCCTGGAGGAGCTCATCGGCACGCGCATCAGCGTCATCGGCGTGGGCCCGGGGCGCGAGCAGTCCATCGTGCGCCACGAGCTGGCCCCGGAGCGCTGAGCCGCCCCCGGGGGAGGATCGACGGAGGATGCGGTGATGCGACGCAGTGCTCTGGTGTGTGCGTCGGTCGTGGGCCTCGCCGCCTGCGGCCCCCAGCCGACCGAGGACGACGCGGTGCAGACCGCGGCGGCCTTCTTCGAGCGCGTGGACCGTGGGGACGGGGATGCCGCCAGCGGCATCACGCGGGGCGGACCGCAGCCCATCCCGACCACCGACGCGGAGACGACCGACCTCTACCGAGATCTCCTAGGGTTTCCGGACGGCGACTGTGAGTTGGCGGACGACTGGGAGGACAGCGAGGTTGACCGGCCCGAGGACGGCCGGTGGACGGTGCAGGTGCACCTGCGGCTGACGTGCGACGGCGAGTCGAAGGCTCTGACGGTGCCCGTGGTCGAGCGCACGGGGACGGTGGACCTGGACGCAGCGGGGTGACGGGCGCCCGGCACCCCCTCACTGCTCGGTCAGCACCACCATCCGGTGGGCGGCGCGGGTGAAGACCACGTAGAGCACGCGCGCGCCGCCGGGGGACTCCGCCACGATCTCCTCGGGGTCCACCACCACGGTCGCGTCGTACTCCAGGCCCTTGGTGCTCATCGGGTCGATGACGAAGACCCGCGGATTCTCCTCGCCCAGCTCCTGCGTGGCGGCCTCCATGTCGAGCCGGTGCGCCTCGGGTGTGATGACCGCGATGGCGCCCTCGACGGCCTCGAGCAGGCCGGACGCGGCCTCCACGGCGGCCGTGGCCCACGCTCCGGAGTCCGCCCCGCTGGCGGCCACGGCGCGCTCCTCGGCCTCCCGCCGGGAGGAGCCGCGGAACCACAGGAGGATCCCTGTGTCCCGCAGGCCGCCTACCGTGGCCGCATGAGGCGCATGTGGATGGTCCTGACCGCGGCCGGGCTGGCCCTAACCGCCGGGTGTGGGTCAGGTGTGGACGAGGGGCAGGTGGAGGAGTTCGAGTCGTGGGCCCGGGACCAGCCGCAGGTGCAGTCGGTCGACTCGGTGACCTTCGAGGAACCGGACACTCTGTTCGGCGGAACCAACCCCGAGGTCATCACGACGCTGCACTTCTCGCCCGAGACCAGCGACGAGCAGATCCTCTCCGTCGCCGGGGCGATGGCCGGTGTCCTCACCGAGGGAGGGGGCCCCAAGTACCGGGTCGGTGAGCGGGAGGGCGTCACCTTCCGACTGCAGGGCGACGACCTGGTCGACCGGCGGACCCTGGGTCTGGCCTCCGACCTCGAGGCTGCGGCTCCCGACGCGCAGCCGCTCGATCCCGACGTGGACCACGTGGCCATGGTGACGCCGTCGAGCGTCTCGGCGGTGGTGCCGGATGCGGACACGGCCGACCTCGCGCGGTCCATCGCAACCAGCGGTGGTGCCGTCGGCAACGACCTGACGGTCACCATCCAGGGGCAGGGCGGGTCGTCGTTCACCTTTCAGGCGGGGGCCGGCCAGGACACTGCGTCGCTCGCCGCGATCGGCGCGGAGCTCGCAGGGCAGGGCATCGAGGTCCGGACGATGCAGCAGACACCGGACGGCCACCTGTCCATGGAGGTCGGGGAGATGGACCGCTCCCAGGCGGTCGAGCTCGACCGGGCGGTGCGTTCGTGGCCGGCCGGGGCCGTGGTGCAGGGCGAGGTGGCCGCCTCGGCCGTGCCGGGGGCGACCGAACCGGTCAACCTCTCGTTCGACACCCGCCTGCTGCCGGCCGGTCAGATGGAGGGCCTGCTCGACGCCGTCGGCGAGGTCCCCGGCCCGTGGACCGTCCTCAGCGTCGGCATCACCGAGGGGCGCAGCGCCGCCTACCTGGCCATCCCCGGCGATGACCGGGAACCCTCTGCGGAGGACATCGCCCGAGTGAAGGAGGGTGGGCTGGCGCTCACGCGGTACGTGGACAGCTACTTCCTCAACGGCACCCAGGAGGAGGGCGATGCCGTCCCGGGTGAGTGGGTCTCGCCGGGGCCGCAGAACCCCTGAGGCGCCTCGGCGCCCCGGTGCGGCCGCGTCCCGGCCACCATCGGCCTCCCGCAGCCCTCACTGCTCGGTCAGCACAACCATCCGGTGCGCGGCGCGGGTGAAGACCACGTAGAGCACGCGCGCCCCGCCGGGGGACTCCGCCACGATCTCCTCGGGGTCCACCACCACGGTGGCGTCGTACTCCAGGCCCTTGGTGCTCATCGGGTCGATGACCACCACCTGCGGGTGCTCGGCGCGCAGCGGCTCGCACGCGGCCTCGACGTCCACCCGGTGCACCTGCGGCGTGATGACGGCGATCGCGCCGTCGACCGCGCCGGTGAGCTCGCGGGCGGCCTCCACGGCGGCGGTCGCCCACGCCCCGGAGTCCCGCCCACTGGCGGCCACGGCCCGCTCGGTCGGTTCGATGCCGGTCTCCCGCACCGCGTTCGGGATGTCCGCATCGGCCTCGTGGCGGCGGATGTACTCCGCGGCGTAGGCGAAGATCTCCGAGGCGTTGCGGTAGTTGGTGTCCATGTGGAACGAGCGGCGCGGCTTGGCCCCGAAGGCCTCCTCGCGCGCCTCGGCGGCCTCGGCGGCATCGGGCCAGGAGGCCTGCGCGGCGTCGCCGACCACGGTCCACGAGGCGGTGCGGCCGCGGCGGCCCAGCATGCGCCACTGCATGGGGGAGAGGTCCTGCGCCTCGTCCACCAGCAGGTGCGCGTACGCCTCGGGCGGCTCCACGGTGCCGTACAGCAGCCGCTCCCACGCGGTGGTCGGCGTCACCTGGTGGTACTCGGCCTCGGAGCGCCCCTCGCCGCCCTTGAGCGCGGCCACGCCGTACTGGCTGGCGTCCTCCAGCTCCTCCACCTCGTAGAAGCCGCGCTCGGTGTCCACCTCCACCCGGGGCTCACCGATGCGCGCGGCCACCTCGTCCACCAGTGCCGCGTCGGCGACCGACCAGGTGCCGGTGTCCAGGGCCACCTGCATCGATGCCGCCAGCGCGGCCTGCTCGTCGGCGTCCAGCAGGTCGCGGGCCCAGTCGGCCAGGCGCTCGGCGTCGGCGAGCCAGAGCACCACCTCGCGGGGGTCCACGGGGCGCCACCAGGACTCCATGAAGGCGTCCACCTCGCGGGAGTCCTCGAAGCGGTCGAAGAAGCGCTCCCGGTCCTCGCGCAGCACCTCACCGGACATCTGCGAGCGGGCCTGCGTCCACGCCTCCCGGGAGAGCAGTTCGCGTGCCGCCGCGGCGGCGTCGTTGCGTTTGGCTCCCCGCAGCACGGTGTTGCGGATGCGGCGCAGCGCCTTCTCGTCGATGCGCAGGGCGTGGCCGCTGACGAAGGTGCGCAGCTCGGTGGGCGCGTCCGGGGCGGGGGCCTTGGCGGCTCGTGCCAGCACCCGGCGGATGCGCAGGGCGCCCTTCACGGCGGCGGCCTCGGGGGTGTCCAGGCGCACGCCGGTGAGGCCGTCCACCACGTCGCCGGCGGCGCGCAGGGCCACGGAGTCCTCGCCCAGGGTGGGCAGCACGCGCTCGATGTAGGCGGTGTAGGCCGCGCTGGGACCGATGACGAGCACGCCGCCGTGCTCGTAGCGGCGCCGGTCGGTGTAGAGCAGGTAGGCGGCGCGGTGGAGGGCCACCACGGTCTTGCCGGTGCCCGGGCCGCCGGTGATGGTGGTGACGCCGCGGGCCTCGGCGCGGATCGCCTCGTCCTGGTGCTGCTGGATGGTGGCCACGATGTCGCGCATGCGCCCGCCGCGGGAGCGGGTGAGGGCGGCCATGAGCGCGCCGTCGCCCACCACGGGCAGGTCGGCCGGCGGCTCGGCCACCATGAGGTCGTCCTCGATGCCGATGACCTGCTCGGCGCGGCAGCGCAGCACGCGGCGGCGCACCACCTTGTGGGGCTGCACGGGCGTGGCCCGGTAGAAGGCGCTGGCGGCCGGGGCACGCCAGTCCACCACCAGGGGCTCGTAGTCGTCGTCGCGCACACCCAGGCGGCCGATGTAGCGGACCTCCTCGACGGTGGGGGCGTCGCCCTCGGCGGGGCCGGCGTCCGGCATCGAGTGGTCGAGGTCGAGGCGGCCGAAGACCAGGCCCTCGTGCTCCATCTCCAGGGAGGTGCGGCGCTTGTGGCTGCTGAACACCAGGGCGTCGCGCTCGAACAGGCCGGACATCTCCTCGTCGCGGACGTCGCCGGTGCGCATGGTGCGCCCGCGGGCCAGGCCCTCGGCCTCCACCAGGCCGGCGCGCTCGGCGGCCTTGGCCAGCTCGGCGTGCACCCGGTCGACGTGCGCCTGCTCGAGGGCGATCTCGCGCTCGGCGACGGGGTCCTGCTCACGGGGGGTGCTCAACTGCGGTCTCCTGCTCGGTGGTGGCCCTCGGGCAAACGGCCCTCAAGTCTACGGGCGGGCGAGCCGTGCCCGGGTGTGGCGGCCGGGGCTCGGCGCGGGAGCCGGAGAAGTGAGCCAGGCCACGTATTCATTTCACGGCGGAATGATTTGTGGGGCTATTCCTCAGGCGTGAGGGTAAATGTTCGGTAAATGATTAGTGAAATCTCCTGCGGATGGTCATTTCCGCACCTGTGACGCTCCTAGCGTGTGCGGCTCCGGGCAGATCGCACCAGCGCCCGACCCCCGTCCACACCCCGCGAACCCACAGGAGAGAACCATGAGGACCCTGCGCATCGCCGCTGCAGCCGCCGCCCTGGCCACCGGCCTGGCGGGCACCGCCACCACCGCCGCCCAGGCCGACTCGTCCTGGAAGGAGGCCGACGTCTGGCACATCAAGAACGCCGGACCGGTCCGCTCCAACCTGCTCAACGACAAGCCCGTCTGCAACGCCTGGGAGCAGTACCGCACCCACATCACCGAGGTGCGCACCAGCTTCACCCCGGTGGGCGCCATCCAGACCACCAACCTGAGCGACAAGCCCATCCCGCTCACCCAGGATCTGAGCGCCACCCAGTCGTTCACCCTCAAGCTCGACGGTGACTTCTCGCGCTCGTTCACCGTCGGTGGCACCGGCAGCGGCGACAACGGCAGCGGCGAGATCGCCGCCACCTGGACCCAGGCCATCCAGCCCGGCTTCAGCTACACGATGAGCTGGACCACCGGCCAGACCATCGGCCCGGTCGACGTGAAGCCGGGCTACGCCGCCCGCGCCACCTACGGCTTCAACACGGTGAGCTTCAAGGGCACCCAGCAGTACTGCAAGCTCAACGGCACCTGGAGCCAGCCCACCCCGGTCTCGGGTACCGCCCCCACCGCCAAGGACGTCCGCGTGGAGCAGTACGCCGACGGCGAGCTGCCCGAGAGCCGCTACTGAGCCCCACCGACCACACCCCCAGGAGATCTGCGCATGAACACACTGACCCGCCGTTCCGCCCTCGGCGCGATCGTGGCCGCCGCCACCGGGGCCGCCACCGCCGCCCACGCCGAGCCGGAGCACGTGTACGAGACCCGCAACGAGGTCATCGACCTCAAGGCCTCCAACGTCACCGTCACCACCCCCGTGCCCGGCGCCATGAGCACCGGCCAGTTCACGGTGGCCAACGAGTCCCGCTACGCCCTGCCCGAGGGCTACCAGGTGACCCTGCGCTTCCGCGTGGTGGACGCCCCCTCGGTGGCGGGCCGCACCTCCGGCACGCAGTCCTACGTGTCCACCACCGCCACCCCCTCCTCCGGCTCCCTGCGCGTGAAGTTCTCCGGCGCCACCGACGCCAAGGTGGGCACCGACGGCGTCGCCACCGCCACCGTGGCCCACCGCCAGCGCGCCGGCCTGGGCATCTACGGCACCTGGTCGGGCGCCCACATCGTGGCCGACGGTGAGAACGCCCACGCCACCCAGCGCTACCGCGTGGTGCTCGAGTGCCCCTCGCGCACCATGGAGTACACGACCCTGGAGAACCGCGCCGACGGTGCCATGGTGACCGTGAAGCACGTGGTGACCATCAAGGGCGGCACCTTCGAGCTCGACCGCGACCTCTGAGACCAGCCCCCTCCGAGGTGACCCGCGAGGCGGGGCCGGCACGTCGCCGGCCCCGCCTCGTCGTGTCCCCGGTGGTTAGCGTGGGCGGCATGAAGACCCACGATGCCGTGCCGCCCGCCGTCGTCGAGCTGGCCCGGAACGCTGAGCGGGTGGTGGTGCTCACCGGCGCCGGGGCGTCCGCCGAGTCGGGGGTGCCCACCTTCCGGGAGGCGCAGACGGGGCTGTGGGAGCGCTTCGACCCGATGGCGCTGGCCACCGGCGAGGCGTGGGAGGCCGATCCCGCGCGGTCCTGGGCCTGGTACGCCTGGCGGGCGTCGCTGGTGCGCCGCGCGCAGCCGCACGCCGGGCACCACGCCATCACCCGGTGGCAGCAGCGCGAGGGGGTGGACCTGCGGGTGGGCACCCAGAACGTGGACGACCTGCACGAGCGGGCCGGTACCGCGGTGATGGCGCACGTCCACGGCGACCTGTTCGCGCTGCGGTGCGCCGACTGCGGGGTGCCGTCCCGGGCCGACTACCCCCAGGTGCCCGAGCCCGTGGAGCGTCTGGAGCCGCCGGTCTGCACCGAGTGCGGCGGCTGGGTGCGGCCGGGGGTGGTGTGGTTCGGCGAGATGCTGCCCGAGCGGGCGCTCGCCGCCACCGTGGAGGCGGCCGAGCAGGCGGACCTCGTGGTGGTCGTGGGCACCTCGGGGCTGGTGTACCCGGCGGCGGCCGTTCCCGGCATCGCGCGGGAGGCCGGGGTGCCCGTGGTGGAGGTCAACCCGGCTGGGCCGTCGCTGCCCGAGGGGGCCGACCACGTCATCGCGGCCCCGGCCGGCCAGGTGCTGCCGACCCTCGTGGCCGGCCTCTGAGGGGCTCAGCGGTCGGGCTGCTCGGCCTCGAAGGCCGCCAGCAGCTCTGGTGAGAACAGCACGAAGCGCACCAGCCGCACGGAGGCCAGCCCGCCGGCGGCGAACTCCCGGGCGGCCGCCATCGCCTCGCGCGCGGCGTCGGTGGCCGACCACCCGTAGACCCCCGCGCCCACGGCCGGCAGCGCCACGGAGTGGGCGCCCACCTCGTCGGCCACCCGGAGTGAGCCGGCGAACGCCGCCCGCAGCAGCGCGGGATCGGTCTCGCCCGCACCACGGTTGGGGCCCACCGTGTGCACCACCCAGCGGGCCGGCAGGCCCCCGGCCCCGGTGGCCACGGCATCCCCGACGGGCAGCCCGTCGGGGAGCGAGGTGGCGCGCAGCTGGCGGCACTCGGCCAGCAGCGACGGCCCGGCCGCCCGGTGGATGGCGCCGTCCACCCCGCCGCCGCCCAGCAGCCCGGAGTTGGCCGCGTTGACGACGGCGTCCACCGGCTGGGTGGTGATGTCGCCCTGCACGCACTCGATGCGGATGCCGTTCACGTCGCTCATGCCCCCATCGTGGCAAGGCGCCGGGCGAGTGTCGCCCGCGCGGCTCGCCCTCGCGCCGTCCGCCCGCACACCCCGCCCGCGCGCGTGCCCACACGGTGGAGCGGGCTTCCCGCGATGCGGGCACGGCACTCCACCGTCCCTCGACGTCAGGCGGCCACGGCGTGCGCTGTCCTCGGCTGGAGCGACCCGCCCGTGCCCTTCTAGCGTGGAGGGCATGAGCCAGTTGAGCGACCGCCTCCGTGCCCTGCCCGCGTTCCCGGCGGACCTGCCCGTCCTCGACCCGGAGACCGCACCGGCCGACCCCGTCGAGCTCTTCCTCGCCTGGCTGGACGACGCCATCGAGGCCGGGGAGCGCCAGCCGCACGGCATGGCGCTGACCACCCTGGCCCCCGACGGCACGCCCGTGGGCCGCGTGCTGATCCTCAAGGAGGTGGACGCCCGCGGATTCCACTTCTCCACCCACCGCACCAGCCGCAAGGGCCAGCAGCTGGCCGACCACCCCCGGGCCTCGATGCTGTTCTGGTTCAAGGAGGCCGGCCGCACGGTGCGTGTCACCGGCGCCGTGCGTGCTCTGGACGAGTCCGCCTCGCAGCGGGACTGGGAGGGGCGGCCGGGATACGACGGCGCCCCCAACCCGGACTGGCAGCTCTACGCCCTGGTACCCGAGGAGCTCGAGTTCATGCAGGCCCGCGAGGACCGGAACCACACGCGGCTGGAGTACCGCCGGTCCGCCGAGGACGCCGGGCCGGCCTGGGCGCGCGGCCTCGTGACCACGCCCGCCGGTTGAGCCGCGGTGGCCGGCGCCACCCCGGGCCGCCCCGCCCCGCCCCGATAGGGTTCGGCCCGTGAAGATCCTCGTCCTCGGCACCGGCGGACGCGAGCACGGCATCCTCGAGGCCCTCCGCCGCACCCAGCACCCCGACCACCCGCACGAACTGTTCGCCGCCCCCGGCAACCCCGGCATGGCGCAGCTCGCCCAGTGCCGCGCGGTCGATGCCGGCAACCCGGCCGCCGTCGTCGCGCTCGCCGGCGAGCTGGGCGTCGACCTCGTGGTGGTGGGCCCGGAGGCCCCGCTGGTGGCCGGCATCGCCGACGCGCTGCGCGAGGCCGGCGTGCCCACCGTGGGCCCGGACGCCGAGGCGGCCCGTCTGGAGGGCTCCAAGTCCTTCGCCAAGGAGGTCATGACCGCTGCCGGCGTGCCCACCGCCGAGGCCCGCGTCTGCACCGACGAGGACTCCGTGCCTGCTGCCCTGAACGCCTTCGCCACCAACGCGGCCGGTGAGGCCGTGCCGTGGGTGGTCAAGGCCGACGGACTGGCCGGCGGCAAGGGCGTGGTGGTGACCACCGACCGCGAGGAGGCGCAGCGCCACGCCGCGGACTGCATCGCCAAGGAGGGCCACGTGGTCGTGGAGGAGTACCTCGACGGCCCGGAGGCCAGCGTCTTCTGCCTGCTCGACGGCACGAGCGCCATCGCCCTGCCGGCCGCCCAGGACTTCAAGCGCGCCGGCGACGGCGACCTCGGCCCCAACACCGGCGGCATGGGTGCCTACAGCCCGCTCGCGTGGGCGCCGGCCGACCTCGAGGCCGAGGTGGTGCGCACCATCGCCCAGCCGGTGGCCGACGAGATGGCCCGCCGCGGCAACCCGTTCGTGGGCGTGCTCTACGTGGGCTTGGCGCTCACCGCCGCCGGTCCGCGCGTGGTGGAGTTCAACGTCCGCTTCGGTGACCCGGACTCCCAGGCCGTGCTGGCCCGCCTCACCTCCCCGCTGGCCGAGCTGCTGCACGCCACCGCCACCGGCACCCTGTCCGATGCCGCCGGGCCCACCTTCACCGACGACGCCGCCTGCGTGGTGGTGCTGGCCGCCGACGGCTACCCGGCCGCGCCCGTCAAGGGCGGCCAGCTCACCGGCATCGCCGAGGCCGAGGCCCGCGGGGTGACCGTGCTGCACGCCGGTACCCGCACCGAGGACGACCGCCTGCTGGCCGACGGCGGTCGCGTGCTCGACGTGGTGGCCCGCGGTGCCGACCTGGCCCACGCCCGGGAGAACGCCTACGCCGGGCTGTCCCTCATCGACCTGCCCGGTGGGTGGGCCCGCACCGATATCGCCGCCGAGGCCGCGGCCGGAAGGATCACGCTGTGAGCACCCAGACCCCCCGCGAGCTGCCCGGTTACGAGCTGGTGCACGCCGGCAAGGTGCGCGAGCTGTACGCGCCCGGCCCCGACGCCCCGCTGCCCGAGGGGTACGGAGCCGACGAGGTGCTGCTCATGGTGGCCAGCGACCGCATCAGCGCCTACGACTACATCCTGAGCACCCCCATCGCCGACAAGGGCGAGGTGCTCACCCGCATGAGCCTGTGGTGGTTCGACCAGCTGGCCGACCTGGTGCCGCACCACGTGCTGGCCACCGGGGCGCCGTACGTGCCCGACGCCGTGGCCGGCCGCGCGGTGCTGGTGAAGAAGCTGCGCATGCTGCCCGTGGAGTGCGTGGCCCGCGCCCACCTCACCGGCGGCGGCCTGAAGGAGTACGAGGCCACCGGCACCGTCTCCGGCATCCGCCTGCCCGAGGGGCTCGTGGACGGCTCCGAGCTGCCCGACCCGGTCTTCACGCCCTCCACCAAGGCCCCGGCGGGGGAGCACGACGAGCCGATCAGCTTCGAGCAGGTCCGCGAGACCATCGGCCACCCGCTGGCTCGCGCCGCCCGCAACCTCACCGTGGACATCCTGCGCCGCGGGCACGAGGTGGCGGCCGGTCGCGGCATCATCGTGGCCGACACCAAGGTGGAGTTCGGCCTGGAGGGCGTGGACGCCGACACCGACCTGCGCACCGTCACCGAGGACGACCTGGCCTCCGGGCGGGTGCGCATCGTGCTGGCCGACGAGGTGCTCACGCCGGACTCCTCGCGCTTCTGGCCGGCTGACGGGTTCGCGCCGGGCCGCCAGCAGCCGAGCTTCGACAAGCAGTACGTGCGCGACTGGCTGACCTCCGAGGCGTCCGGGTGGGACAAGGCCTCCGACACCCCGCCGCCGGCGCTGCCGGACGAGGTGGTGCAGGGAACGCGCGCCAAGTACGTGGAGGCCTTCGAGCGGCTGACGGGGGAGTCCTTCCGCTGAGAGGCTGGCGTTCCGCAGGCTAGCCCGTCAGCCAGCCTCCTTGATGCTTCGTGCGACGTCCTGGACGTCCTCAGCGTGAGGCCACGGTGAGCCTGGGTCCTCACCCGCAACCATGGGGTTCTCGAGCTGGCCAGAATCTTCGTACCAGAGGCCGTCAGCGAACAACACCTTCGGCGGGTCGTCCACGACGCCTCCCTCGGGGACTGTGAGGGACGTGCCCTCCGGGGACTCACCGGTCCACGGGCTCCAGACGGCAACCACCTCGCCGGTCGGGAGAGCGGCGCGGATGTCCTCGAGGTCGGATCCCTCCGGCTGCATCATCTCGAGATGCACCACCTCCCCTGCTTCGCTGGATCCGTGCAGGGGTTCCACCACCTCCGCGGTCAGAGATGCGAACTCGTACCGGACCTCGCCCAGGATCCTGCGCTGGTGGCCGGGCTGCGCGTATTTGAGGCGCACAACGGCGGCATCGGTGGCCCTCTCCACGACGTCGGCGCTCGTGTTCACCGGCTCGTAGTCCACGTGTGTGCGGCTCTCGGCATTGAGGTCGTGGAGGGAGCGTTCCTCTGACATTCCATTGCAGCCGGTCAGCATCAGGGTGGCAGACAAGAGAACGATTCCGGCGCGTGGGTAGGTAGGCATGATTCTCCTTAGAAGAACCTATTGATGTCGTCTATGTCCGATGCGCTGTAAGAGCGCCAGCGCCAGTGGGTCGAGGGGACTTCTCCTTGGATCATGGCGCTGGTGCTGTCGTGGCGAAAGCTCACGCTGTGTCCCACTTCGTGCACGGTCGTCTTGCGGATGTCGGACCAGTCGTCCTCCCCCTTTATCAGCTCGGCGAAGTCGATATAGACCGAACCCTTGTAGGAGTTTCCGCCTCTGCAGTCGTCGCAGACATAGCGGCCTCTCACTCCAGGGGGAAGGTTGTCGCTGAACCACGTCACATCGTTGTACCCGAAATAGCGGCCGCACCCGTATCCGACATACTCAATGGTCATGTCTGTCGTGTCCCGAAGTCGCCGCATGGCATAGCGCGCCGGCTCTTGCTCGGAGGATGTCATGTTCGCGTAGCAGTATGTGTGCTTACCATCCACCGGTTTCCCCCAGGGCTCCTCAGGGTAGTCGGCGAAGGCCGCGGGGGTCGGGAGAAGCGTCAGTCCCAAGGTCACGGTGGACAGCAACTTTGCGCGCATGGAACCACGTTGACACCCCCCCCGGGGGGCGTCAATACCCCTTCAGGCCGCTCAGCGGGCAAGCCAGATCAGGCGCCACCTATCCGTGCGGCAGGCCCGGGTCATTCCGTTTCGCCGGCGGAGTGGTTCTGAAGTGGTTGACGGGTCTGCGGCACGGGGACACCGCCTGACATGACGGTACCGTAATGATACCGTTCCTGTGTGGCCATGACTCTACGCACCGACGAGACCCTGGATGCCGCTCTGGCGGAACTGTCGCAGCGCGAAGGACGCTCCCGGCAGGAGATCATCCGCCTCGCGGTGCTCGAGAGGGCTGAGCGCGGTCGGTCCGACCTCGCCGTGGCCGAGTCCGTGGAGCGGATGCGGGGCGAGTGGCGTGAGGTGCTCGACCGCCTCGGGTCGGTGTGACCGTGCGCCTGGACCTGCGCCACCTCCTGCTCATGGCGGAGCAGGAGGGCATCGGTCCCGTCCGCGATGCCGGCCTGCTCGCGTCGGCTGCGGAGCGCCCGTGGACGACCGTCATGGGTGCTCAGGCCTACCCGTCGGCCGAGGAGAAGGCGTCTGCCCTCCTGCACTCCGTCGTCACGCACCACCCGCTCGTGGACGGCAACAAGCGGTTGGGCTTCCTCGGTGCGCTGGTCCTCCTGGACCTCCAAGGTCTTCGTCTGGACCTCGCGCCCGCCGAGGCGTTCACCCTCGTCATGGACGTGGCGTCCGGGGAGCTCCGGGACGTGGGAGACATCGCACGGAGGGTGCGCACGGCGCAGCGCGCCTGACTCACGGGTGGCGTGGGTCGTGTGATCGCGCTCATGCGGGTTCGAGAGGCTCGGCCACTTCGGTGTCGGCGGCGGCCCACGCCGGCCCCACCTCTCAGGTCGGCCACAGTTCCGCCACGGCTCTGGCGGCGGGGGCGGGGAGCCCGATGATCGAGCCACGCCGTTCTCCATGGCCGCCGCTGACGGGCTGGTGACCTACTCCGGCACGCCGTCGGACCTCGTCATGGAGCCGCTCGTGCTGGACACGCTGGCGTGGGACGGGCAGGGCGCCTGCTGGTACACCGTCTCCGCCCAGGGTGACGGTGGGCGCACCACAGTCTTGCCCGAGGGCACCACGAGCCGGCGTCCGAGCCGTTCTACGAGCTGGTGCTGGACTGTGCGGACCCCGGCACTCAGGTGCGCTGGTGGCACGGCGTCGTCGGCGGCGAGCTCGGTCACGACGAGCAGCACGGTTGGTGGTGGGTCGACCCTGGCGGCGCCTGGCCGTGGGAGAGCATCGTGTTCACCGCCGTCCCGGAGCCCAAGCGAGGGAGGAACCGCGTGCACTGGGACCTCTGGGCCGATGCGGGCCAAGTGCACGCCGCCGGTGCGACCGTCCTCGAGCGGCAGCCCGACCGGACGGTCATGGCCGACCCCGAGGGCAACGAGTTCTGCGTCTTCGCCCCGCCACAGTGCGCCCTGGACTGACGCCAGTGCCGCGGGCCCACCTACCCTGACGCCATGCCCGTGACCCAGCTCGTCCTGCCCTTGGCGGCCACCGTCCTGGTGACCGCGCTGGCCACGTACGTGGCCCGCCGCCCCAGCGAGGCCGTGGGTGGGGCGGGCCGGGCGGTCGGCGCGGTGGTCACCGCGATGGTGGCCGCGTGGCTCCTCGCGGCGCCGGTGCTCGCCGCCTCGGGTGGCCCGCTCCCGGTCGATGGGGGAGCGTCCGGGTACCTGGTCGTGCTCACCGTCCGTGCGGTGTCCGTGGTGGTGCTCTGGGCCGTGTTCTGGCGGCTCCGCACCGAGCGGGCGCTCTCGGTGGCGCTGCTGGTCACCCTCGTCATGGCACTGCCGGAGCTGGGCTGGGCACTCGGCCGCTGACGGCCGTCACCTCCAGCGGGTACCGGCGGGCGCCCTCGCCCCCTCCGGGCGTCAGGTCGAACGCCGCGTCGGTGCCCAGCCCGCGCAACGCCACCACGGCGATGCCGTCGGCCTGGCGCAGCAGCTCCTCCGGCGTCGTCGAGTAGTCCATCGAGATGCCGTCCGTGGCGGGCCGGAAGGCCTCGTGGAGCGCGTCCACGCGGCCCCGGGCGCAGGTGACGGAGTCGCTCGGGCTCGATGACGTGTGGGGCGCGGCCTCGTCCGGCCCTCCCGTGCAGCTGGACAGCACCGGTACCGCCAGCGCCGCCGCAGCAGCCGTCGCCCAGAACCGTCGTCCCGCCCCACCCGTGGTCGTCATGGGGTGGCCCTAGGCCCCCGCCCGCCCTCGTGGCGGTTCTGTGCGGGACCTGGGAGGCCCCCTCAGCCCTGCCGGTAGCTGCGCAGGAAGTTGCCCATGCGCTCCACGGCCACGGTGAGGTCGTCCGGGTGCGGCAGGGTCACCACGCGGAAGTGGTCGGTGGTGGGGATGTTGAAGCCCGACCCGTGGGTCACCAGGATCTTCTCGCTGCGCAGCAGGTCCAGGGCGAACTGCTGGTCGTCACGGATCTCGTGGACCTCCGGGTCCAGCCGTGGGAAGGCGTACAGCGCCCCGGTCGGCTTCACGCAGCTCACCCCCTCGATGCGGTTGAGCCCCTCCCAGGCGACGTCGCGGCTGCGGGTGAGACGCCCCATCGGCAGCAGCAGGTCCTCGATGGACTGCCGCCCGCCCAGCGCGGCCTGGATGGCCTGCTGCCCGGGCACGTTGGCGCACAGCCGGGTGGAGGTGAGCAGCTCCACGCCCTCGAGGAAGCCGCGCGCGTGCTCCCGCGGGCCGCTGATCACCATCCACGCCGAGCGGAACCCGGCCACGCGGTAGGTCTTGCTCAGCCCGTTGAGGGTGACGCACAGCAGGTCCGGGGCGAAGGTGGCCAGGTTGGTGGCCGGCACGCCGTCGTAGGTGATGCGGTCGTAGATCTCGTCGGCGAACAACAGCAGCCCGTGGCGGCGGGCCACGTCCGCCAGGGCGCGCAGGGTCTCGTCGCTGTAGACCGCGCCGGTGGGGTTGTTGGGGTTGATGACGACGATCGCCTTGGTCCGATCGGTCACCTTGGCCTCGATGTCGGCCACGTCGGGGTTCCACCCGGTGGCCTCGTCGCACACGTAGTGCACGGGGCGCCCGCCGGACAGGGAGGTGGCCGCGGTCCACAGCGGGTAGTCCGGGGCGGGCACGAGCACCTCGTCGCCGTCGTCGAGCAGGGCGTTGAGCAGCAACATGATGAGCTCGCTCACCCCGTTGCCCAGGTACACGTCGTCCACGTCCACCTGCGGGAAGCCGGGCGTCTCGTTGTACCGGTCCACCACGGCATGCCGGGCCGAGAGGATGCCCTTGGACTCGGAGTACCCGTGGCTCACCGGCAGGGTGGCGATCATGTCGCGCAGGATGTCGCTGGGCGGCGGGAAGTCGAACGGCGCCGGGTTGCCGATGTTCAGCTTGAGCACGTGCTCGCCGGCGGCCTCCATGCGCTGCGCCTCGGCGTTCACCGGGCCGCGGATCTCGTAGAGCACGTCGGCGAGCTTGGAGCTCTGGGGGAGCCTGCGGGGAGTGCGCTGGTGGCCGGGCTGGACCGTCATCGAGCCATGGTCGCACGGACCCCGGAGGCGTCCCGCCCACGGGGTGAGCCCCGGCGCGGCAGTCGGCCGGGAGTGTGGAGGCATGACGACACGGCGAGGGGTGCTGGTGACCGCCGCGGCTTTGGGCGCAGGTCTGCTCACGGGATGCCGGACGGGCGACCTGCCCGGGAGGGGGGACACCGGTCCGGTGCAGACCTGTGCCATTCCACCGCGGGACCCGTGGGCGGAGGCGGCCGTCAAGCAGCTGACGGGTACCACCGTGAAGTACCTGCTTCGGCCCACCGAGGCCCGGGAGCGGTTCGAGGCCATCGCCGTGGCCGAGCTGCGCGTGGATCCCGACCCGCGTGACGGCATGCTGTTCCTGAGCGGCACCGTGGTCGATGCCGTGCAGGGCGCTCGTGCACGACAGCGCCTGCGGATCGTGTACCCGGGGGTTCGGGGTCAGGCCGCAGGTGGTTGCCGACCTGCTGGCGACCGTCGGGCACCGGGTCCTCGTGTTCTGGGGCGGGAGGAACGGGGAGATCGCCTCCCCGGAGGGACTCTGGTACGAGCTGCCCATCATGGGGTGCGACCGACCCGTCGGCAGGACGGTGAGCAACCCGGCCCACGGCATCGGGGCCCCGACCGGGTGGGGTGAGGTCACGAGCCTCGACGGCCTCGTCGAGGCCCTGCGGGGGGACTCCGCTAGCGGGCGATGAGCACCTCGGTGGGCAGCGCCGCGGTGGTCGCCCACCGGCGCAGGGTCTCCACCCACGCGATGTCGGTGGGGCCGTCGCCCCGCCGGGCCACGAGCACCACGTTGCCCGGTTGCTTGCCGCGGGCCACCTCGCGGGTGGTCACCATCGCCACCGGGCCGCGCCAGCCGCCCTCCCCCCAGGCCGATGCGGTGGCGCGCGCCGTCGGCAGGCCCGGTGCGTCCGAGACGTTCATCGCCAGCACCCCGCCGTCACCCACCACCCGCAGGCAGTCGCCGGCGAAGGCGGCGGTCAGCAGGTCCGCCGGCACCTCACCGTCGTCGAAGGCGTCCACGACCACCGCGTCGGCGCTGGTGTCCTTGAGCCCCGCCACCCCGGTGGCCCCGTCCTGCGGCCGCACCCTGATGCGGTGCCCGGCTGGCAGCGGCAGGCGCGCGCGCACCGCCTCGGTGAGCGCCGCGTCGGGCTCCAGCACGATCTGCGGCGACCCCGGACGCGTGGCCTGCACCCACCGGGCCAGGGTCATGCCGGCCCCGCCCACATGGGTCACGCCCAGCCGTTCGGGGGCCGCCACGCCGGGCACGAGGTCGAGCACGGCGGCCAGGTGCTGCACGTAGGGGAACACCAGCCGCGTGGGGTCGTCGGGGTCCACGTGCGACTGCGGACGCCCGTCGCGCAGCACGAGCACGCCGCCGCCGTCGGCCTCCTCGAAGCCCAGGTGCCCGGGCAGCACGGCGGCGGGCGACGGGTCCTGCCCCCGTCGCCCGCCTCGTCGCTGCTCGCGCCGTCGCGCCATCAGGCCCCGCTCACGGGCGAAGCATCACCTTGATGGCGGCGCGCTCGTCCATGGCGGTGTAGGCCTCGGCCACGTCGTCCAGGGGCATCACGGCGTCGAACACCTTCCCCGGCTCGATGTCGCCGGCCAGCACCGCGTCGCGCAGCGCCTCGCCGTAGGCACGCACCGGGGCCACCCCGCCGGCGACGTTGACGTTGCGCCGGAACATCAGCTCGATCGGCAGCTCGATGCCGTGCGGCACGCCCACGTAGCCCACCGTGCCGCCGGGGCGCGCCGAGCGGATGGCCTGCAGCATCGCGTCGTGCGTGCCCACGCACTCCAGCACCCGGTCGGCTCCCCGCCCGTCGGTCAGGTCGCGCACCGCCTGCACGCCCTCGTCGCCGCGGGCCTCCACCACGTCGGTGGCGCCGAACTCGCGGGCCACGGCCTGACGCGGGGCGTGCCGCGACATCGCGATGATCCGCCCCGCGCCCTTCATCCGCGCGGACAGCACGCCGCACAGGCCCACCGCGCCGTCGCCCACCACCACGACGGTCTCGCCCTCCTGCACCCCGGCGCGGGTGGCGGCGTGCCAGCCGGTGCCCATGACGTCCGAGCAGGTGAGCAGGCTCTTGAGCAACCCCTCCTCCACGTCCTCGTCGACGCCGTCCACCGGTACCAGGGTGCCGTTGGCCCGGGGCACGCGGACGGCCTCGCCCTGGCCCCCGTCCACGAGGTGCCCGTCGCGGTCCGGCCCGCCCCAGCCACCACCGCGCTCGCAGGAGGTCTGCACGCCCGAGCGGCACGGGGCGCAGCCGCCGCAGGACCACACGAAGGGAGCGACGACGAACTGGCCCCGCCGCAGCTGCACGTCGTCGCCGGTCTCCTCCACCACGCCCACGAACTCGTGGCCGATGCGGCGGGGCTCGGTCACCTCGTTGGCGCCCCGGTAGGGCCACAGGTCCGAACCGCACACGCAGCTGGCCACCACGCGCACCACGGCGTCGGTGGGCAGCACCACCTGCGGGTCGGGGACCTGCTCGAGGCGGACGTCTCCGGCGGCGTGGATCACGGTGGCTCGCATACGTGCGATCCTTGCACGTGACATGCACCCGGGCAGCCGGGGCCTGCTGGTCCGAAGGGGATCGGCGCCCCGGGCGGTCGGCCCCCGCCGGCCACTCCTCCCGGGAGAGGAAGGATCTCTCCATGGCATTCCACGTGGGCTCCGAGGTGGGCCGTCTCAAGCAGGTGATCGTGCACCGTCCGGGGCTCGAGATGAGCCGCCTGACCCCCTCCAACTGCGAGCGCTACCTCTTCGACGAGGTGCTCTGGCTCGAGCGCGCGCAGGAGGAGCACGACCAGTTCCGTACCGTGATGGAGGACCGCGGCGTCCTCGTGCACGAGTTCTCCGACCTCCTCACGACCACCGTGGGCATCCCCGAGGCCCGGGCGCACGTGCTGGACAACTCGCTGGACGAGCGCATCATCGGCCCGCGTGCCGTGGAGGAGCTGCGTGGCGTCTTCGACGAGATGCCGGCCGAGGAGCTGGCCACCTTCCTGGTGGGCGGCATCACCAAGGGTGAGCTGCTGGAGCGCGCCTCCGGCTCGTCGTCGCTCTACATGGCCTCGCTGGCCGACCGCGACATGGTGCTGGCCCCGCTGCCCAACCACCTGTTCACGCGCGACACCTCGGCCTGGATGTACGGCGGCGTCTCGGTGAACTCCATGCACAAGAAGGCCCGCCGCCGCGAGACCGTGCACTTCGAGGCCATCTACCGCTGGCACCCGCTGTTCGCCGACGCCGACTTCCAGCAGTGGAACGACGGCCTGGCCTCCGGGCCGGCCACCACCGAGGGCGGCGACATGCTCGTCATCGGCAACGGTGCGGTCATGGTGGGCATCTCCGAGCGCACCAACCCGCAGGGTGTGGAGCGCGTGGCCCGCACCCTCCTGGCCTCCGGCCAGGCGCACACGGTGCTGGCGCTGGACATGCCCAAGGCGCGTGCGCTCATGCACCTGGACACGGTCATGACGATGCTCAACCCCACCACCTTCACCCGCTACACCGGCCTGCCGCCGATGCAGAGCTGGACCCTGACCGCCGACGGCGAGGGCCCCGACGCGCAGGTGAAGGTGCAGCACAACGCCCCCGAGCAGCTGGACGCGGCCATCGCCTCGGCGCTGGGCGTGGACGCCATCACCGTGCTGGCCGCCGACCAGGACGACCGCTCCGCCGAGCGCGAGCAGTGGGACGACGGCTGCAACGTGCTGGCCCTGGAGCCGAACGTGGTGGTGGCCTACGAGCGCAACACCACCACCAACGAGTACCTGCGCACGCAGGGCGTGGAGGTGCTGGAGATCGCCGGTGGCGAGCTCGGACGCGGCCGCGGCGGCCCCCGCTGCATGAGCTGCCCCATCGAGCGCGAGGCGGTCTGAGGTGGCGCCCCGTCGCCGCATCGACCCGGCTGCCGGGCGCGCGGCGGTGGGGCAGTGGTGCGGTGCCGTCGACGCCCCGGGCGCCGACGGCACCGCCGTGTCCGGGGCGGTGGATCGGGCCACCGTCGCCACGGCCGTGCGCTACTGCCTCGAGGAGCTGGGTGCCCGCGTGCCGGGCCGCTCGGTGGAGGTGAGGGTGCCGCCCTTCGGCGTGGTGCAGTGCGTGGAGGGATCCACCCACCGCCGGGGTACGCCGCCGGCCGTGGTGGAGATGGACGCGACCACCTGGCTGGGGCTGGCCACCGGGCGCCTCGCCTGGGCCGATGCGGTGGGCTCGGGGGCCGTGCAGGCCTCCGGCCAGCGCGCCGACCTCTCGCCGCACCTGCCCCTGGCCTGAGCTCCGCACCGGTGCTGAACTCGACTGTCGAGTTCCGCACCGGTGCTGAACTGGGGGACGGTGTCAGGCCGAGATCCGCACCGGTGCCGTGTTGGCGGGAGGGACGGTCAGCGGCGGCGCTGGGCGACCGCGTCGGCCATCACGAAGAGCAGCCCGCCGAGCACCAGCCCGGTGGCGCCGAACATCACCGCGAGGAAGCCGAAGGACCGCCCGGAGGAGTACATGGCGTCCGACGGGCCGAGCACGGTGGCCAGGCCGGCCAGGGCGATGCCCAGCACCGTGCCGATGAGCAGGAAGGGCAGCAGCCGGGGCTCGCGGCGCACGCGTGCTGCGGCCCGCTCCGGGGAGCCGCCGGGGTGGCGGTCCGCGGGCCTGGGCGAGGGGGTCTGGGCGGGGTCCGGGTCGTCGTGCTGCACGGGGCAACGGTACGCGGCGTCCGACGGACCGGGCGGCGGCCCCCACCCCGTCCCCTCGTGGGAGGATGTGTCCCGTGATGCGAGGTGACGGACGGCTCAACCACGACCTGCTGCCCGACGAGGCGCTGCCCCAGGACGAGTGCGGGGTGTTCGCCGTCTGGGCCCCCGACGAGGACGTGGCCACCCTGACCTACTACGGCCTCTACGCGCTGCAGCACCGCGGGCAGGAGTCGGCGGGCATCGCGGTGTCCAACGGGTCGTCGCTGCTGGTCTACAAGGACATGGGCCTGGTCTCCCAGGTCTTCGACGACAAGGTGCTCGGCCCGATGCGCGGGCACATGGCCATCGGCCACACCCGCTACTCCACCACCGGCGCCTCGGTGTGGGAGAACGCGCAGCCCACCCTGGCCGGCACCGACGACCGCACCCTGGCACTGGCGCACAACGGCAACATCATCAACTCCGCCGAGATGCTCGACCGCCTCACCGAGATGCTCGACGGCGACGTGAGCCGCGCCGCCGGCGAGCTCGGCCGCGGCAGCACCACCGACACCGCCATCCTCTCGGCACTGCTCGCCACCGGCGAGGGCTCCGTCATCGACCGCGCGATGCGGGTGCTGCCCACCGTGCGCGGCGCCTTCTCGCTGGTCTTCCTCGACGAGAACCGCCTCTACGCCGCCCGTGACCCGCAGGGCGTGCGCCCGCTGGTGATCGGCCGCCTCAGCCGCGGCTGGGTGGTGGCCTCCGAGACCGCGGCCCTGGACATCGTGGGCGCCAGCTACGTCCGCGAGGTGGCCCCCGGTGAGCTCATCGCCATCGACGAGGACGGCATCGACACCCGCTCCTTCGCAGAGCCGTCGCCCAAGGGCTGCGTGTTCGAGTACGTGTACCTGGCCCGCCCGGACACGCGCATCGCCGGCCGCGAGGTGTACGACGCCCGCGTGGACATGGGGCGTGCCCTGGCGCGCCGGCACCCGGTGGAGGCCGACATGGTCATGCCGGTGCCCGAGTCGGGCGTGCCCTCGGCCATCGGGTACGCCGAGGAGTCCGGCATCCCCTACGGCCTGGGCCTGGTGAAGAACTCCTACGTGGGCCGCACCTTCATCGCCCCCACGCAGACCATCCGCCAGCTGGGCATCCGGCTCAAGCTCAACCCGCTCAAGCACGTCATCGCCGGCAAGCGCCTGGTGGTGGTGGACGACTCCATCGTGCGCGGCAACACCCAGCGGGCGCTGGTCAAGATGCTCCGCGAAGCGGGCGCCGCCGAGGTGCACGTGCGCATCAGCTCCCCGCCCGTGCAGTGGCCGTGCTTCTACGGCATCGACTTCGCCACCCGCGCCGAGCTGGCGGCGGCCAACATGTCCGTGGAGGAGATCTGCGGCTCCATCGGCGCCGACTCGCTGGGGTACGTCGACACCGAGGACATCGTGACGGCCTCCCACCAGCCGGCGGACCGCCTGTGCACCGCCTGCTTCACCGGCGACTACCCCATCCCGCTGCCCACGGACGGCCGCACCGGCAAGGAGTGGCTCGACCTCGAGCGGGCAGCCCGCTCCACCGACCCGACCACCGTCGGCACCCAGCAGGTCCGAGACTTCGCCCAGAACCCCGGAAGGCCGTGATGACTGAGCAGCCCACCCCCCAGCCGACCACCGGCATCACCTACGCCTCGGCGGGCGTGGACACCGAGGCCGGTGACCGCGCCGTGGAGCTCATGAAGGCCTCCGTGGCCCGCGCCACCCGCCCCGAGGTGGTGGGCGGTCTCGGTGGCTTCGCCGGGCTCTTCGACGCCTCCGCCCTGCGCGGGATGGAGCGTCCGCTGCTCACCACCTCCACCGACGGGGTGGGCACCAAGATCGCCATCGCCCGGGCGCTGGACGTGCACGACACCATCGGTCAGGACCTCGTGGCGATGGTGGTGGACGACATCGTGGTCTGCGGTGCCGAGCCGCTGTTCATGACCGACTACATCGCCACCGGCTCGGTGGAGCCCGAGCGCATCGCGGCGATCGTCTCCGGCATCGCGCGGGGCTGCGAGCTGGCCGGCGTGGCGCTGGTGGGCGGCGAGACCGCCGAGCACCCGGGTCTCATGGCACCTGACGAGTACGACTTGGCCGGCGCCGCGACCGGTGTGGTGGACGCTGCCGACGTGCTCGGCCCGGACCGAGTGCGGGAGGGTGACGCGGTGCTGTGCATCGCCTCCTCGGGCCTGCACTCCAACGGCTTCTCCCTGGTGCGCCGCGTGGTGGAGCACGCCGGGCTGCGGCTCGAGGACGAGGTGCCCCAGTTCGGGCGCACGCTCGGCGAGGAGCTGCTGGAACCCACCCGCATCTACACGCTGCCGCTGCTGGAGCTGGTGCGCGCCACCGAGGTGCACGCCCTGAGCCACGTCACTGGCGGGGGCCTGGCGGCCAACCTGGCCCGCGTGCTGCCGCAGGGCGTTTTCGCCGCGCTGGACCGCTCCACCTGGGCGCCGGCGCCGGTCTTCGAGGCCATCCGGGCCTGGGGTGGTGTGGCCCGGGCCGACCTGGAGAAGACCCTCAACCAGGGCGTCGGCTTCGTGGCTGTGCTGCCGCAGGACTCCGTGGACGAGGCGGTGCGCATCCTGGGGCGTCACGGCATCGACGCGTGGGTGGCCGGCGAGGTGCACGGCTCGGCCGAGGCGGGGCTGGGTGCGCGTGCCACGGCCGCGGACTGGGTGACCGAGGCGAAGGGCGTGGCCGGCGGTGCAGCGGCCCTGGTGGGCGAGCACGCCTGACCGCCCCGCCCCGTGCACCGAGGCCGTCACCCCACGTGGGGTGACGGCCTCGGTGCACGGG
>NZ_JBHLVH010000009.1:29245-58944 GCF_042433515.1 Kytococcus schroeteri
CGAACGCCCCCGGGTCACGGGGGCGTTCGCGCGTCGCGGTGAGGGGACTCAGCGGCCGGTGTCCGACCAGCTGTCGTCGTCGTCCTCGTCCTCGGAGAAACCGGAGTACCCGTCACGCGAGGACTCGCGGTCCGACGAGGCGCGCAGCTCCCTCTCCAGCGCGCTCAGGTCGGTGTCGGGGGAGTAGTACTTCAACTCCCGAGCAACCTTGGTCTGCTTTGCCTTGGCTCGGCCGCGCCCCATGGCGTGACCCCCTAACCGGTCTGGCGGAGCGGCATCGCCGTGAGCACGTGAATCGCGTGGCGTCCTCGGCCTGGGAAGAGCTCTGGCGTCACGCGATCAGGTGCGAGGCGTAGCGGCCCCGGGGTTTGTATATGTCGTGTCGCAGAGTTTACAACAGACGGTCCCAGAGGGGGCCTGAGGGTCGGCCTCCGAGCGTCAGGGGCGCGGGGTGGGCACGGTGTTGGCGAGGATCTCGCTCAGCGGCCACGCGGCGATGAGCACCAGCGTCACGAGCATCCCCAGCAGCACGAACAGCAGGGCGTGCACGGCGGGGCTCAACCTGTGCTTCTTGATGCCCTCGTCGTCGGAGAGGTCCGTGGCCGTTGCGGGCGCGGCGGAGGAGGTGGCGGTGGCCACGACGTTGTCAGACATGCCGTGCAGTGTTCCACGGCGAGGCCGGGCCGGTACAGGTCCAGAAGGTCACAGGTCGAGAACGATTCGGCCCGTACCGGCCGGGGAGGTCAGCGGCGGCGTGCGAGGGCCAGGCCACCACCCACGAGCACCAGGGCCGCGACGCCCAGGCCCACCCAGAGCGCCGTGCCCGGGCCGTCCTGGTCACCCGCCTCGGGGGCGCCGTCGTCCTGCGTCGCCCCGGCCTCGGGCGAGGTGGTGGTGTCGCCAGAGGGTGCTGCCTCGGTGGGGGTCTCCCCGGACGAGGGGGCCTCGGAGGCCCCGCCGGTGGGAGCCGCAGAGCCCGACGGCGCGGCGGACGAACCGCCCTTGGCGCCCACGGTGAACTCGGTGGTCCCGGAGATCGGGTGCCCGTCGGAGGAGACCACGCGCCAGGTGGCCGTGTAGGTGCCCTCGCCGAGGTCGCCCGGCAGCTCCATGCTGGCGGTGGGGCCGTCGATCTGCGGCGCACCCTCGGCCACCACCTGGCCCTCCTGGTCCGTCACGGAGACCTTGGCCCCCACCTTCTGGATGTTGTCGCTGTAGGTCAGGTCGAGCGATTCCGGGGCGCTGCTGAGGGTCTCACCGGCGGCGGGCTCGGACCCCTCCAGCACGTCGTGCGCCGACGCGGGTGCGGCCGTGAGGCAGAGGGCGAGGGTGGCACCGGCCACCAGGCGGACGGGGGAGGTGTGGCTGAGACGCATGGCGCCATCGTAGAAGGTTCTACGACTCGGCGTAGTGGGTGGGTGGCGAGGCGTGCCGCTCGGCCGCGCCTACCCTGTGCGCATGTCCGTGACCTCCTACCGCACGCTCGCGGCCGACGCCCACGGGGAGATCGAGGAGAAGCACTCGGTCTTCCGGTGCCGCATCGCCCCCACGTCCGACGAGGCGGCCGCGCGTGCCGTCATCGAGGCCGAGCGACGGACCCACCACGACGCGCGGCACCACTGCAGCGCCTTCGTGCTGGGCCCCGACGGACGCATCGAGCGCTCCAACGACGACGGGGAGCCCGCCGGCACCGCCGGGACACCCATGCTCGACGTGCTGCGCGGCTCGGGCTACCGCGACGTCACCGCCGTGGTGACCCGCTGGTTCGGTGGCACCAAGCTGGGCGCGGGCGGCCTGGTGCGCGCCTACGGCGACGCGGTGCGTGCTGCGCTCGAGGAGGCGCGTCCCCGGGAGCGCCACCTGGTGCGCCTGCACTCCCTGGCCGTCGCGCACGCGGACGTCGGCCGCATCGAGAACGACCTGCGCGCCGCCGGGTTCGTGGTGACCGGCACCGACTACGCCGAGCGGGCCACCCTCCACGTCGCTGTGCCCCCGGCGCAGCAGGACGCCCTCACCACGCTGGTGGCCGCGACCACCGCCGGTGAGGGCGTCCTGGTGCCCGGCGAGGAGGAGTGGGTCGACCTCGCCTGAGCCGCCGGCTCAGAAGCCGTGCGAGCTGGGCTTGGGGTAGTACTTGAGGAACTTGCGCACGTGGTTGGCCATGGCCACCAGCGTGTACCCCTTGCGCCACAGGGAGTCCTTGCGGTTCCACAGCGGGTGGTGGATGCCGTTGCGGGCCGCCGCGTTCACCCGCTCGCGCAGCGCCGGGTCCAGCACGTAGCGCATGAGGAAGGGCTTGAACAGCACCGTGTAGAGGATCTCGTTCTCCACGCGGACCGGGGCGTGGGGGCGGTTCTCCACCACGTCGGTCACCACGAACTCCGCCACGTTCGCCCCCGCGGCGGTCACGTAGTAGTTGTTGCGGCCGATGCGGGAGTTCATCTCCAGGAAGTAGCCGGTGCCGTCCTTCGGGTCCACCTTGACGTCGAAGTTGGCGAAACCCTTGTAGTCCATGTGGTCCAGGAACTTCACCGCCGACTCCCACAGGTCCGGCAGGGCCGTGGTGAACATGGCCGCCGGGTTGCCCAGGGCGGTGGGGGAGTGCTCCTCCAGCAGCACGTGGGCGCTGCACAGCAGGGTGGTCTCGCCGAACTGGTCGCGGTAGGCGGTCACCGAGCGCATGTAGGTGTCGTCGCCGCCGATGAGCTGCTGCACCAGGAACTGGCCGGTGAAGCCGGCTGCACGCAGCACGCGCACCATGTCGTCGTAGTCCGCCTGGGTGTCCAGGAAGTAGACCTTCTTCTTGCCCGGGAACTTCAGCGTCTCGTACTGGCTGGTGGTGGCGGGCTTGGCCACCACGGGGAAGGGGCTCTCCACGGCGGGGGCGGTCCAGCCGTCGGCCGCGGCACCGGAGAAGTCCACCACCTGGGTGGCCGGGTGAGGGATGCCGAGCTCGTCGCAGGCGCGGGCGAACTCCACCTTGTCGCTGATGCGGTCCAGCAGGTCCACGCCCGGCATCGGGATGGTGTAGTACGGCGCCAGCTCGTCCACGCGCTCCATCACCATGCGCACGATCGTGTCCTGGTTGGTGAGCAGCACCAGCGGGTGGCGGCCGTGGTGCTCCTTGCCGATGCGCACCAGCTCGTCGATCGTGTCCTGGGACGTCTTGTCCTCGCCGATGAGGTGGTGGTTGATGATGTCCGAGCGCATCACCGGGCCGGTCTCCACGCGGGAGACGACCGTGGGCACCGTGCCGTAGCGGTCGTTGAAGGCGCGCGCCAGGGCGTAGACGCCGATGTCGCCGCCGACCATCACCAGGTCGAAGGCCGGGGTGGTGCCGGGGGCGGGCTGGGCGGAGGTCTCGGACACGTGCTCTCCTTGCGTCGGGTGCTCGATCGATCCTATGCGGGGCGTGGCCGGCGCACACGATGGCGCGCGAGGCCGTGCGTCGCGGGGCCTGAGCCTCCTGCCCGCACGACGGCGCCCCGCCCACCATCAGGTGGACGGGGCGCCGTCGTGCGGGGTGTCAGAGGTTGATCATGTGCCCCTCGATGCCGTGCATGGCCTCCTTGAGGGCCTCGCTCAGCGTCGGGTGGGCGAAGACCACGCGGGACATCTCCGCGGCGGTCAGGTCCCAGGTGGCGGCGGTGACCGCGGCCGGCAGCAACTCGGTGACGTGCGGGCCGATCATGTGCACGCCGATGATCTCGTCGTGCTCGGCGTCGGCCACCACCTTGACGAAACCGACGGCCTCGCCCAGCCCCATCGCCTTGCCGTTGGCGGTGAACGGGAACTTGGCCACCTTCACCTCGTGGCCGGCCTCCTTGGCCTGCGCCTCGGAGAGGCCCATGGAGCCGATCTGCGGGTGGCAGTAGGTGGCGCGCGGGATGTTCTGGAAGTCGATGGTCTGGGTCTCGGCACCGGCGATGGTCTCGGCGGCCACGATGCCCATGGCCTCGGCCACGTGGGCGAGCATCATCTTGCCGGTGACGTCACCGATGGCGTAGACGTGCTCCACGCTGGTGCGGCCGTACTTGTCCACCTTGATGGCGCCGCGCTCGGTGGTCTCCACGCCGGTGGCGTCCAGGCCGTAGCCCTCCAGGCGCGGGGCGAAGCCGATGGCCGACAGCATCTTGTCGGCCTCCAGCACCTCCTCCTTGCCGTTCTTGGAGACGGTGACCTTCACGCCGGAGCCGGTGTCCTCCACGCCCTCCACCTTGGTGCCGGTGAGGACCTTGACGCCCAGCTTCTTGTAGTGCTTGGCGAGCTCCTTGGAGATCTCCTCGTCCTCGGTGGGCACCATGCGGTCGGCGAACTCGACGATGGTGACGTCCACGCCGAAGTTGCTCATGACGTAGGCGAACTCCACACCGATGGCACCGGAACCGGCGATGACGATGGAGCCCGGCAGCTCGGAGTTGAGGATCTGCTCCTCGTAGGTGACCACGTTGTCGCTGAGCTCCACGCCCGGGAGCATGCGGGTGGTGGCACCGGCGGCGATGATGAGGTCGTCGCAGGTGATCTCCTGCGTGCCGCCGTCGTTGAGCTCGACGGTCAGGGAGTTGGGGCCGGTGAGGGTGCCCCAGCCGTCCACCTCCGTGACCTTGTTCTTCTTCATGAGGAAGTGGACGCCCTTGACGATGCCCTCGGACACCTTGCGGCTGCGCGCGTGGGTGGGGCCGTAGGACATCGTGGCGTCGCCCTCGATGCCGAAGGTCTTCTTCTCGTGGTTCAGGGTGTGGGCCAGCTCGGCGTTGCGGAGCAGGGCCTTGGAGGGGATGCAGCCGACGTTGAGGCAGACACCACCCCAGTACTTCTTCTCCACCACGGCGACCTTCTTGCCGAGCTGGGATGCGCGGATGGCGGCGACGTAGCCACCGGGGCCCGCGCCAAGGACAACGACGTCAAAGTGATCGGCCATGGGGCCAGTATTGCAAGCCCACGTGCGCGGGGTGCGCACGCAGGTGGTTGACTGGGCGCTCCCGCCCTGCCGGGCGCCGCACTCGACCCCACGGGAGCCGTCATGGAGCGTCACGCACTGTCCGTCACCGCCGAGAACCACCCCGGTGTGCTCACGCAGGTCTGCGGCCTGTTCGCCACCCGCGAGGCCAACATCCAGTACCTCGCCGCCGGTCCCACCGACCAGCGCGGCCTCTCGCACATGACCATCGTGGTGCGCGCGGCCGCCCAACTGGACGTGGAGGACCTCGTGGACCACGCCCACAAGGTGCCGCACGTCACCGCCGTGGACGTGCTCGAGGACGTGGACACCGTCGTCGACGAGCTGCAGGCCATGAACGAGCGCGCCCCCCGCACCGTGGGCAGCCTCACGCAGCGCGCCTTCTGAGGTGGGCCCCACCCCCGCCCCGACCGCAGCCCGCACCCTCCTGGTCGACCTGCTCGGGGAGGGGGCGGGCCCGTTCGCGCTGCTGCGCCGGGCCGACGACCCCGAGGTGGTGCTGCTGCTGCGCGGCGAGGTCACCGACCTGGAGCACCTGGCGGACCTGCCGGCACCCGGCGAGCACCCCGTGCTGGCCATGGTGCCCTACCGCCAGGTGGCCGAGCGGGGCTTCGCCGCCCACGACGACGGCGCCCCGCTGCGGGTGCTGCTGCCGCGCCACACCGACCGGCTGCCGGTGGCTGAGGTGGCCGCGGCCCTGACCGAGCTGGTGCCCGAGCCCGCGGCCGTCTCCGGCGAGCGCATGAGCGTCTCCGACGCGGACTACGCCGCCATGGTGCGCCGCGTCATCACCGACGAGATCGGCCACGGCGAGGGGGCCAACTTCGTGCTCCGCCGCGACGTGGTGGCCGACGTGGAGGGTCCGCCCTCCACCGCCGCGCTGGGCTGGTTCGCCCGCCTGCTGGAGGCCGAGGCCGGCGCGCACTGGACCTTCGTGGTGCACACACCCGGCCACACGCTGGTGGGGGCCTCCCCGGAGCGCCACGTCGGCGTCGCCGGCGGCCGCGCGGTGATGAACCCCATCTCCGGGACCTTCCGCCATGGCGAGCATGCCACCCCCGAGGCCCTCGTGGAGGCCTTCCGGGGCTTCCTGTCCGACACCAAGGAGACCGAGGAACTCTTCATGGTGGTGGACGAGGAGATGAAGATGATGGCGCGCGTCTGCGCCAGCGGCGGCCGGATGACCGGTCCGCACCTCAAGCAGATGGCGCACCTCACCCACACCGAGTACCTGCTCGACGGCGCCACGGACATGGACCCGCGCGAGGTGCTGCGCGAGACGATGTTCGCCCCCACCGTCACCGGCTCGCCGATGGAGAACGCCTGCCGTGTCATCCACCGCCACGAGCCCACCGGTCGCGGCTACTACTCGGGTGTGCTGGCGCTGCTGGACCGTGACGAGGAGGGACGCGAGCGGCTCGACGCCCCCATCGTCATCCGCACCGCGCAGCTGCCCCACGACGGCACCGTGAGCGTGTCGGCCGGCGCCACCCTGGTGCGCCACAGCGACCCCGAGGCCGAGGTGGCCGAGACCGCGGTGAAGGCCACCGGGATGCTCGCCGCGATGGGCCTGCGCCCCCAGCGCCCGGTCGCCGAGGCCCCGGACCTGGCCGCCCTGCCCGAGGTGTCCGACGCCCTGGCGGCCCGCAACGAGCGGCTCTCGCCCTTCTGGCTCGCGCCGCAGGCCCCCACCCACCTGGAGGGCGTGGCCGGCGCGAGCGTGCTCGTGGTGGACGCAGAGGACGCCTGGACGCAGATGCTGGCCCACCAGCTGCGCCACCTGGGCCTGCGGGCCGAGGTGCGCCGCTGGGACACCGTCACCCCCGAGGACGTCGCCGGCCCGGGCGCTCCGGACCTGCTGCTCAGCGGGCCCGGCCCCGGCGACCCGAGCGACCTCGCCTCATCCCGCATCGCCCGCCTGCACGAGCTGGTCCGGGCCCGGCTGGGTGCCGGTCTGCCGCTGGTGGCGGTCTGCCTGAGCCACCAGGTGCTCAGCCACGCCGCGGGCCTGCCCATCGTGCGGCTCGAGGAGCCCCAGCAGGGCGTGCAGCTCGAGGTCGACTGGTTCGGCCGGCCCGCCCGCATCGGGTTCTACAACACCTTCGTGGCCCGGCACGACGGGGAGCCCGTGGAGGTCTCGGGGCGTCCGCTGGAGGTGACCGCAGACCCGACCACCGGTGCCGTGCGCGGTCTGCGGGGGCCGGGCGTGGCCTCCATCCAGGGCCACGCCGAGTCGGTGCTCTCGGCCGACGGCCTGCCCGTGCTCCAGGAGATGGTGCGGCACGCCCTGGGGGGCTGAACGGCTCCGACACGGACGCGAGGAGGGGCACCCCACGGGGTGCCCCTCCTCGCGTCCGTCGTGCGGGCGCCGGGGTGCTCAGGGACGGCTGGCGCGGCGCTGCTGCGCCTTGCGCCAGAGGAACCACAGCACGGCGACGACGAGCAGCACGGCCACGACCTTGCTGATGATCCCCACGACGCCCTCCACGGCCTGCCAGTTGGCGCCCAGGGCGTACCCCAGTCCCACGAGCAGGCCGTTCCACACCAGGGTGCCCAGGAGCGTGTACACGAAGAAGGTGCCGAAGGGCATGCCCGAGGTGCCTGCGGGGATCGAGATGAGCGAGCGGACCCCGGGCACGCACCGGCCGGTCAGGACCGCGACCTTGCCGTAGCGGTCGAACCAGCGGTGTGCGGCGTCGGCGTCGTCCTCGTCCACCAGTGGCAGCTTGGCCATCCAGCGGATGGTGCGCTCCCGGCCCCACGCCCGGGCGACGCCGTACAGCAGGCAGGCGCCGGCGACGGCACCGGCGGTGGTCCACAGCATCACCTCCACCCAGCCCATCTGCCCCTGGCCGATGGTGAAGCCCGCCAGGGGGAGCACCAGCTCGCTGGGGATCGGCGGGAAGACGGTCTCGAGAAGCATCAGCAGGGCCAGGCCGGGGCCGCCGAGGGTCTCGATGGTGTGGGTGATCCACTCGCTCAGGTTGGGCATGGGGCAAGGCTAGGCCGGGGATGCTGGGGGAACCCTGTGGGGCGCCCGTGAATCACGCCTCACAGGACGGGGTGCACGACGAAGCCCCACCCGGTGGAACCGGGTGGGGCTTCGCGGCAGTCTCTCGGAGTGGCCAGAGGCGGGGTCGAACCGCCGACCTTTCGATTTTCAGTCGAACGCTCTACCAACTGAGCTATCTGGCCAGGGCGATGACCGAAATCATCGTTCCAGCGACCTCGACGGGACTCGAACCCGCGACCTCCGCCGTGACAGGGCGGCGCGCTAACCAACTGCGCCACGAGGCCTTGCGTTCGCGCCTCACCGGCGCGACTGGAGAACCATACGTGAATCCACGCTGAGTGCAAAATCGGCTCCAGCAGGCGCGTCGGGGGCCCGTGCGCAGCGCACGGGCCCCCGACGCGGTGCTCAGCTGGTGCTGTAGCCGACGACGTAGCCGACCTTCTCGTCGTGGTCGTCGGTGTACCCGGCGAACTCGTCGCGGATGTCGTTCTCCACGGCGTCGCTCACCACCGCCTTGACCATGAGGTTGAACGTCACGTTGGTGAACGTCCGCGGGGAGTAGTACTTCAGCGGCATCGTGAAGCTCTGGCCCGGGGCCAGGGTGCCGTTGTAGGTGTACATGTACATCTGGCCGGTGCCCCGGGCGGTGCGCCCGGTGCTGGTGCGCACCCAGGTCACGGCCGTGTTGGTGGTCACGGCGCCCAGTTGGTCCGAGCCCAAGGGGGCGCTGTCCGAGCCGTAGTCACGCATCTCGAACTCGACGGTGCCGGTCGGGTTCACCGCGTCGCCGGGGCCGACGTTGGTCACGGTGATCGACGGCGGCAGGGCCGCCTGGCGCGTGGCCACGGTGGTGAGGCGGTTGGGGTCGGGCTGCTTCATCTGGTCGAAGAACTCGTAGTTCTTCCAGATGGTGTCGTCCAGCGCGTACTCGAGGGTGTCCCAGTCGAAGTTGGGGTCCTCGACGGTGACCGCCAGGTTGGCGCTCGAGACGCTGGCGGCGAGCGCCGGTGCCGCGGCGGTGGCCACGACGGCCGGAACGCTCCAGAGGGCGGCGCAGGTCGCCACTCGGCGGGTCTGGGTGTTCATCAGGCAAACCTCCCGGCCGCGATGAGGCGGTCCATGCAGCGCTCGGCGAGCGCGGTGATCGTCACGAAGGGGTTGACGCCGATCTTGGCCGGGATGAGCGAGCCGTCGATGGCGAAGAGGCCGGGGGCTCCCTTGACCTCACCGTTGAGGTCGGTGGCCTCGCCCAGGACCATCCCGCCCAGCGGGTGGTACGTGAAGTAGTCCGTGAAGATCTTGCCCTTCTCGAACAGGTCGGTGGCGTAGGTGGTGCCGTTGGCGGCATTGACCTTGTCGAACACGGCGCGGGCCGCGGCCACGGATGGGGCGTGCTTGGTGGTGTTCCAGTCGAGGCTCACGGAGCCGTCGGCGTTGGGGGAGAACGACCCGTAGTTGGGGTTGTTCGTGATGGCCAGGTAGAGCGCGCGGTCGATCTCGATGCCGGCCGGCAGCGGCGCGATCTCGGCGAACACCGAGGCGGTGGTGTTGTCCCACGCCTTGACGCCCATGGTCGGGATGCCGGACTGGAAGCGACCGGCGCCGCGGGCGTTGATGGCCAGCATGGTGTTGCCGTTGGGGCCCCACTTCTGGCCCACCGCGCTGTTGAGGCCGGGGATGTCGCCGCGGTACTTGGACTGCACCATGAGCTTGGAGGTGCCGACGGAACCGGCGGCCAGCACGACGCGGTCGTAGACGGCCTGGCGCTCGCTCTGCACGACGCCGTCGAAGTTGATGGTCTTGAGGTCCAGCAGCCAGGTGCCGTCGGCCTGCTGGCGGATGCGCGTGGTCTCGGTGAGGGTCACCAGATTGACCAGGCCGGTGGCCAGGGCGCGCTTGATGTAGGTCTTGGCCAGCGACTTCTTGCCGTGGTTGTTGCCGAAGATGACCTCCTGGGCGAGGGCGGAACGCTCCTCCTCCTGGTAGGACTCACGGCGCATGTAGTCCCAGTCGTAGACGTTGGGCACCGGCACGGACGAGAGACCGGCCTTCTTGGCGGCCCGCACGCCGTTGCGGGTGAACTGGTACCACGGCGAGTAGGCGATCATGTCGCCCTCGGGCTTGAACACGCCCAGGTTGGCGTTGGCGCGCGGGAAGTACGTGCCGTACATCTCCGCGGCGTCCACCTGCGGCAGCACCATCTCGAAGAAGCTGCGGTCCGGGGTCACGGCCATGCCGCCGTTGGCGAGCGAGCCACCACCCACGCCGCGGCCCACGTACACCTTCATGTTGGCGAAGCGCTCGAGGCCCAGGACGCCGGCGCCGGCGTCGATGTCCTTGTTGACGATGTCGAGCCCGAAGAGGGTGGAGAAGGGCAGGTCGGTGCGGGTCTCGAACCACATCGACCGGGAGGTCGGCTCGGTCATCGACGTGAACGTCTTGCCGTTGAGGCCCGGGCCCATGTTCTCCCAGTCGCACCCCATCTCGATGAGGTCGACGGGGATGCCGCGCGAGGTGAGCGCGAGGGCGGCGACGGCGCCGCCGTACCCGGACCCGATGATGGCGATGCGGCGGTTCCCGGCGGCCTGCGCGGGGGCGCCGGTGGCTGAGGCGACGGCCACGGCAGCAGCGGATGCCGTGGCTCCCCTCAGCATCGTCCTGCGGCTTGTCTGCATGTGTACTCCCTGGGGGAACGCGTGTGAGTGCGGGACTGTTCGCCGTCCCGCCATGCGCATCCTCCCGCAGGTTGAGGCCCCCCATTTTTCCTGAAGGGTGAAAAGGCCGTCCCGGATGGCGACGACCATCGGCCAGAGGAGTGAAATCCTCGGCAGGGGCTCACTCACGGCCGCGGAGAAAGGCCGGATGAGAGATAGGTCACAGGGCGGTTCCGCGGGGGAGTCGCGCCTCGTGTGGTGTGGCATCCCCAACGGGATTCGAACCCGCGTTACCGGCGTGAAAGGCCGGGGTCCTAGGCCGCTAGACGATGGGGACCCGCCGGCGCGGCGGTCGTCCGCCCGCTCCGGCGCGCACAGTGTACGCAGTCACAGTCGCGCGGCCGCCCACTCCTTGACCTGCGTGGCCGGCCACGTGGTGACGATCCGCTCCGGAGGGATGCCGGCGTCGGCGGCCCGCTGCGCGCCGAACGCGAGTAGGTCCAGCTGGCCGGGTGCGTGGGCGTCGCTGTCGATGCTGAACAGGCAGCCGGCCTCCAGGGCCAGGGCGATGAGCTCGTCGGGCGGGTCCTGTCGCTCGGGACGGGCGTTGAGCTCCACGGCCACGCACTCCTGGGCACAGGCCGCGAACACCGCCTCGGCGTCGAACTCGCTCGGTGGACGGGTGCCGCGGCCGCCCGTCACCAGGCGGCCGGTGCAGTGCCCCAGCACCGACGTGAGCGGGTTGCGCACCGCGGCCAGCATGCGGGGCGTCATCTCGGCCGACGGCATGCGGAGCTTCGAGTGCACGCTCGCCACCCGGACGTCCAGGGTCGCCAGCAGGTCCTCGCGCTGGTCGAGCGTGCCGTCGTCCAGCACGTCCACCTCGATGCCGTGGAGCAGCTCGAGCGACCGCCCCTCGTCGGCCAGCTGCTGCCGGACCTGCGCCACCGTGTCGCGCTGGGCCACCAACCGCTCGGCCGACAGGCCGTTGGCCACCCGCAGCCGCGGGGAGTGGTCGGTGACGGCCAGGTAGTCCCGCCCCAGCGCGTCGGCGGCACGGGCCATCTCCAGCAGGGGGGACCCGCCGTCGCTGTCGCTGGTGTGGCTGTGCAGGTCCCCGGCGAGCAGTCCGAGGAGCTCGCGGCCGGCGGGCGTCATCTCGAGCAGCGGTCCCCCGTGCTCCTCGCGTGCTGCGGCGAGCTTGGTGGGCACCTCGCCCGCCACGGCCTCGCGCACCACGGCGGCGGTGGAGGAACCGATGCCGCGCAGCTCCTGCCAGCTGTCGGCCTCCGTGTGGCGGGCGAACTCCTCCTCGGAGAGGCCCTCCACCACCGTCACGGCGTTGCGGTAGGCCTCGATGCGGCGGGAGGACTGCCGGGCCCGCTCGTTGACGAAGGCCACCTCGCGCAGGCAGGCCAGGGCCCGGGCGCGGGGCGCGGTGGGGAGGTCGGGGGGAGGGTTGCTCACCGCATCGAGCCTAGCCCTGCGTGGTCCGGGGCAGGCCGTGCGGATCGAGCTGCGGGGGCGCAGGATGGGCCCATGGAGAACCTGCACGAGGTGCCCGGGCCCGCACTGACCGCCGACCAGCTGCACAGGCTGTTGCGGCTGCGGGTGGACGTGTTCGTGGTGGAGCAGGAGTGCCCCTACGCGGAGGTGGACGGCCGGGACCTGCTGCCCACCACGACCCACGTCTGGGTGGAGGACGGGGGCGAGATCGCCTCGACGCTGCGCCTGCTCGACGCGGGCGGCCCCGACGGTGCCCTCCTCGTCGGGCGGGTGGTCACTGCGGCGCCGCACCGGGGGGCCGGGCTGGCGGCCCGCCTCATGGAGCGGGTGCTCGACGCCCACGGCCACCGTCGCCTGGAGCTCGAGGCCCAGGCGCACCTGGCGGGCTGGTACGAGCGCTTCGGCTTCGTCCGCGCGGGGGCGGACCTCGGCCTGGACGGCATCATCCACACGCCCATGGTGCGGGTGCCGGGTGGGGCGGCATGATGGGCAGGGAACCGTCCCCGAGCAGTGAGGAGACCGCCATGGCGGACCTGAGCGACCACGGCCCGAAGCCGTACACGGTCAACATTGAGGAGGCCACCCTGGCCAACGAGAACTTCCGCGCCACCCTGTGGACCGGCGAGTACCTGCAGATGACGGTCATGACCATCCCCGTGGGTGGCGAGGTCGGCCTGGAGATGCACGCCGACCACGACCAGTTCCTCCGCATCGAGCAGGGCACGGCCCGCGTGCAGATGGGGCCGGCCGAGGACGACCTCTCCTACGACGAGACCGTCGGGGACGACTGGGTGGCCCTGGTGCCGGCCGGCCAGTGGCACAACATCACCAACACCGGTGACGAGCCGCTCAAGCTGTACTCCCTGTACGGCCCGCCGGACCACGTCAAGGGCACCGTCCACGCGACCAAGGAGGACGCGGAGAACGACCCCAACGAGCAGCACTGAGCGCGGCTGCACGAGCGCGACGAGGCCCCCACGCCGGACGGTGCGGGGGCCTCGTGCGTGCGCTGACGGTGGGCCCCGTGGGACTCGAACCCACAACCTACGGATTAAAAGTCCGCAGCTCTGACCATTGAGCTAGAGGCCCTCCCGCCGGCGACCGCCCGCGGGACCGCGTGAGTCTATCCGCGGGGTTCCGCCTGCCTGTGGACACCGTGGTGAGGCTGTCGGTGGGTGCTGTCAGGGTGGCCCCATGACCAGCAGCATCCAGGACCGCGCGCTCGAGGCGCTCCGCCGCCTCGTCGGACGTGAGGACGCCACCTTCCGCGACGGCCAGCTCGATGCCGTGCGGGCACTCGTGGAGGACCGGTCGCGCGTGCTCGTCGTGCAACGCACCGGGTGGGGCAAGTCGGCCGTCTACTTCGTGGGCACGGCGCTGCGCCGCGCCGAGGGGGCCGGCCCCACCGTCATCGTCTCGCCGCTGCTGGCCCTCATGCGCGACCAGGTCGCCGCGGCCGAGCGGGCCGGGGTGCGCGCGGTGACCATGAACTCCGCCAACGCCACGGAGTGGGACGAGGTGCGTGCCGCCCTGGCGGCCGACGAGGTGGACGTGCTGCTCGTGAGCCCGGAGCGGCTCAACAACCCGCGCTTCCGCGAGGAGCAGCTGCCCGAGCTCTCGCGCCGGTGCGGCCTGCTCGTGGTCGACGAGGCCCACTGCATCAGCGACTGGGGGCACGACTTCCGTCCCGACTACCGGCGCATCCGCACCCTGCTGGCCGAGCTGCCCGGCGACACCCCCGTGCTGGCGACCACGGCCACGGCCAATGAACGGGTCGTCGCCGACGTGGTGGAGCAGCTCACCGTCGGCCCTGGTGGCACCGCCCACCCGGTGACCACCATCCGGGGCGGGCTGGCCCGTGACTCACTGCGGCTGGGGGCCCTCCTCGGCCCGGGAGGGCACCCGCTCTCCCCGGAGCAACGGCTGGCGTGGATGGTGGCGCATCTCGACGAGCTGCCCGGTTCCGGCATCGTGTACTGCCTGACGGTCTCCGCCGCCGAGGACGTCGCCGCGGCGCTCGCGGGATCCGGGTACCGCGTGGCCGCCTACACGGGTCGGACCGACGCCGACGACCGGGCGCGTCTCGAAGCAGCGCTCAAGCAGAACGAGGTCAAGGCCCTGGTGGCCACCTCGGCGCTGGGCATGGGCTTTGACAAGCCGGACCTCGGCTTCGTCGTGCACCTGGGGGCGCCGAGCTCGCCGGTGGCCTACTACCAGCA
Source organism: Kytococcus schroeteri (assembly GCF_042433515.1). Lineage (NCBI taxonomy): Bacteria > Bacillati > Actinomycetota > Actinomycetes > Micrococcales > Kytococcaceae > Kytococcus > Kytococcus schroeteri. Next base: position 43,598 of record NZ_JBHLVH010000009.1, read on the forward strand.
GGTGGGTCGCGCCGGTCGTGCCACCGAAAGGGCGGACGTGGTGCTGCTGCCCGGCACCGAGGACCCCGACATCTGGCGCTACTTCGCCACCGTCTCCATGCCACGCCAGGAGCAGGCCGATGCCGTGCTGGCCGCCCTGGCGCAGGCGGGGCGCCCGCTCTCCACACCGGCTCTGGAGACGCTCGTCGACGTGCGCCGCACGCGCCTGGAACTGCTGCTCAAGGTGCTCGACGTCGACGGGGCGGTCACCAAGGTGCCCGGCGGCTGGACCGCGACGGGTCGGCCGTGGACCTACGACGCCGAGCGCTACGGCCGGGTGGCCCAGGCGCGCGAGCGCGAGGCCGCCCTGATGCGGGAGTACCAGACCACCACCGGGTGCCGCATGCAGTTCCTGCAGCGGACCCTCGACGACGCCACCGCCGAACCCTGCGGACGGTGCGACACCTGTGCCGGCACGTGGTTCCCCACGGACGTCCCCGACCAGGCCGTGGAGGCCGCCCGCGGGGCGCTGGGGTCCACGGGCGTGGTCCTGGAACCCCGGGCGCAGTGGCCCACGGGCATGGAGCGCCTGGGGGTCCCGGCCAAGGGACGCATCCCCGTCGACGAGCAGCTGGAGCCGGGACGGGCACTGGCCCGACTCAGCGACCTCGGGTGGGGCCAGCGCCTGCGCACGGTGCTCGCCGAGGACCAGCCGGCGCCGGACGACCTGGTCCGGGCCGTGGTGATGCTGCTCGCCGACTGGGACTGGGCGGAGCGCCCGGTCGGTGTGGTGTCCGTGCCCTCCCGGCGCCGCCCGCAGCTCGTCGGGTCGCTCGCCGAGCGGATCGCCGGCATCGGGCGGCTCCCGCTCCTGGGGGTCCTCGACCTCGTGGACGGTGGCCCGGTGGGCGAGCCCGGCGGCAACAGCGCCTTCCGCCTGGCCGGCGTGTGGGAGCGCCTGGCCGTCGGAGCTGACCTCGCCCGTGCGCTCGCGGGCACCCCCGGACCCGTGCTCCTGGTCGACGACCTCGTGGACTCCCGGTGGACCCTCACCGTGGCGGGACGGGCCCTGCGAGCGGCCGGGGCCGCGGCGGTGCTCCCGCTGGCGCTGGCCGTGGAGGGCTGACGGGCCACGGGAGCAGGACCCCCACCGGCGTGGGACCACGGGATGAGCCCGTGCGCCGACCCACCTACCTACCGTGTGCGCATGGACGTCTGGAGCACACGGTCGCTCACCAAGCGGTTCGGCACCTTCACCGCGGTGCAGGACCTCGACATCACGGTGGGGGAGGGGATCACGGGCGTCGTCGGCCACAACGGGGCCGGCAAGTCCACGCTGATCCGCATGCTCCTGGGCCTGGAGCCGCCGACTTCCGGCACGGCCACCGTCTTCGGCATCGACCCCGCCGAGGACCCGCGTGGTGCACGGGCTCGGGTGGGCTTCATGCCCGAGTACGACTGTCTCCCGCCGGACGTCAGCGCAGCCCGCGCGATCATGCACTACGGCCGTGTCTCCGGCCTGCCGCGGGACATCGCACGCGAGCGTGCCGCCGACGTGCTGCGCCACGTCGGGCTGGAGGAGGCACGCCACCGCCCCGTGGGCACCTACTCCACGGGCATGAAGCAGCGCGCAAAGCTCGCGCAGGCCCTGGTGCACGACCCGGACCTGATCATGCTCGACGAGCCGACCAACGGGCTCGACCCGGCGGGACGCGACGAGATGCTCGACCTCGTGCAGCGCATCGGGCACGACTTCGGCATCTCGGTGCTCGTGACCTCGCACCTGCTGGGCGAGCTCGAGCGGATCTGCGACCACGTCGTGGTGCTGGACGGTGGCCGGCTGGTGACCTCGGCCGCCATCGGCGACCTCACCGCCGACACTGGCGCCCTGGAGGTGGAGGTCGACGGGGAGGGGGCGACCGCCGGACTCATCGCCGGTCTGCACTGCCGTGGCATCGAGGCCGGCCGCAGCGGCAGCAGGGTGGTGGTCCCCGACGGGTCCGGTGACGCCCGCGCCACCGTGGTCGAGCTGTGCGCACGGAACGGCTGGGGCCTGTCGCGCATGACCGCCTCGCGCCACCAGCTGTCCGAACTGTTCCTGGGAGAGGACGACGCCGCATGAGCACGCCCGACCGCACCGACCCGGCCGCCGCGCCGCGGTCGGTGATCCACGACCTGGGGTACCGGGGCTACGACGGACCCCGCGCGGGGCGCCTCGGCACCCTGGGCTACCTCGTGCGCCAGGGGTACGCCTCGGCGTTCGGCATCGGGCGCACCTGGAAGGGCAAGGTCATGCCGTGGCTCTGCCTGGCGCTCATGTGCGCCCCGATGCTCATCACCGGTGCCGTCATGGTGATCTTCGGCGGACTGGCGGAGGAGCCGATCTTCCACCCAGCCCGCGTGCCCTACGCGTTCGCGACGCTCGTGGCCCTCTTCGCCGCGGTGGCCTCGCCGGTGCTCTTCTCCGCCGACCTGCGCTCCCGCGCGATCGTCCACTACCTCTCGCGGCCCCTGAGCCGCACGGACTACGTGCTCTCGCGCCTGGGTGCCCTGGTGCTCGCGCTGTTCACGCTGCAGGCCGTCGGCATCCTCGTCGGAACGCTCGGCTGGTGGCTGGGCGGCGGTGACGCCGGGACCGTCTGGGGCGCCGCGCTGGTGGGTGGCCTGGGGGCACTCCTGGTGTCCGTCGCCGTGGGCACGCTGGCCGGCCTGGTGGCCGCCCTCACCCCGCGCCGGGGTGTGGCGACCGCCGTGATCCTCGGTGTGCTGCTGGTGCTGAGCGCGGTGGTCAGCGTGGTCAACGAGGCAGTGACCTCCATGGGCAGCCAGCACGGGTTGCTGGCCCGGTGGGCCTCGCTGCTGAGCCCCAACACGGCCGTGGAGCGGGTGATGGCCTGGCTCACGGGCAACGAGGAGCTGACGCCGGCGCTCGACGACGCCACGGCGGCCGGGTACCTGGCCGTGCTCGTGCTCGCCTGTGCGCTGGGGATCATGGGCCTCGTGGCCCGCTACCGGAGGGTGAACTGATGGCCACCGTGACGATCGACGGCGTGTCCCGCTGGTTCGGCGACGTGGTCGCCGTGAACGACGTGACCTTCGACCTGGAGCCCGGCATCACGGGGCTGCTGGGGCCCAACGGTGCGGGCAAGTCCACGCTCATGGCGATGGTGGCCGGTTTCGAGTCCACCTCGGCCGGCACCATCACCCTCGACGGCGAGCCGGTGCGCGGCAACCCGGGCATCTACCGGCGCCTGGGCATGATGCCGGAGACCGAGGCCATGTACGACGAGCTCACCGGTCGCGAGTTCGTCACGGCGATGGCCCGCCTGCACAAGCTGCCGGACGCCCGGGGGGCTGCCCGCAGGGCGCTCGAGGTGGTGGACCTCGTGGACGCAGCGGACCGCCGGGTGGGCAAGTACTCCAAGGGCATGCGCCAGCGGGTCAAGATGGCCGCCGCCCTGGTGCACGAGCCCGAGGTGCTGCTGCTCGACGAGCCCTTCAACGGCATGGACCCGGGCCAGCGCGTGCGCCTCATGGGCACCCTCCACGAGTACGCCGACCGCGGGGCCACCGTGCTGGTGAGCAGCCACATCCTCGAGGAGGTGCAGCAGCTGGCAGGCACCATCCAGGTGATGCTGGCCGGGCGCCACCTCGCCTCGGGCAACTTCCGCGAGCTGCGACGCCTCATGACCAACCGGCCGCACCGGTACGCGGTGCAGTCGTCCGACGACCGTGCCCTGGCCGCGGCCCTCATCGCCCGCGACGGCGCCTCGTCGGTGGCCCTGGGGGAGGCCGCCGCGTCCGGGCTCGAGGTGCAGGTCACCGACTTCGAGGCGTTCTCGCGCCTCCTGCCCGCCGTGGCGCACCGCGAGGGCATCGCCCTGCACAGCGTGCGCCCCACCGACGAGTCGCTCGAGAGCGTCTTCGGCTACCTCGTGGAAGGACGGTGAGGTCCATGACGATCGCCACCATGACCTGGCGGGCGCTCTCCCGCGGGCTGCGTCCCCTGCTCCTGCTCGCCCTGCCCGTCGGCGGCCTGCTGCTCGCGCTGCTGCTGCGCCTGGTCTCCGAGGGGGGTGACCCCGTGCTGGCCGACGTGGTGGTGCGCGACCTGGGCACTTCGGTGGTCGTGCCGCTCACCGCCCTGCTGGTGGCCGTCAACGGCCTGGGCAACGAGGTGGACGACTCCTCGGTGGTGCACGTGCTGGCCACCCCCACCTCCCGGGCCTCGATCCTGCTCCAGAAGATGCTCGTCGTCTGCGGCGTCTCGGCGGCGCTGGGTGCCCTCGCGTCCGGCGGCATGGCCGCCGTCATGGGCTCCGAGGAAGTGACCTCCTGGGTGGTGGCCGGCGCGGTCTCCGGCCTGGCCAACGCGGCGGTGTTCACGGCGCTCTCGGCCTGGGTCAAGCACGCGGTGATGATCGGCGCGCTCTACCTGGTCCTCTGGGAGGGCATGCTCATCGGGCTCGCGCCCCGCGCCCGCTTTCTCAGCCTCCACCACGCCTCGATGGCGGTGGCCGAACAGTTCCGCGACGCCCGGGCCTCGGTGGACCTCACCGACCTCAGCGCCACCGGCGGCGTGATGGTGCTGGTCGTGGCCCTGCTCCTCGGGTTCGTGCTGGCCTGGTGGGCACTGCGCAGGATGCGGCTGGCCAAGGGTTCGTGACACTCTTCGGCGCATGAGCCGCACCACACCGTCGTCCGAGGCGTCGGGGGCCAGTGCCCTCGGCGCCTCCGACATGTCCGGGCCCGCCTCGCCCGCCTCCTCCCCGTCCTCCTCGCTCGTCGAGACCACCGGCTTCGAGGTGGTGTCCGAGTCCGAGCGCACCGGCAGGCCCTCGGACCTGTTCTGGCCCTGGTTCGCGGCCAACATCAGCGTGTTCGGCCTGTCCTACGGCACGTGGATCCTGGACTTCGGCGTCAGCTTCCGGCAGGCGCTGGTGGTGGGCGTGCTCGGCGTGGTGGTGAGCTTCCTGCTCTGCGGCGTCGTGGCGCTGGCCGGCAAGCGCGGCTCGGCCCCCACCATGGCGCTCTCCCGTGCCCCCTTCGGCGTCCACGGCAACAAGCTGCCCGGCGTGGTCTCGTGGCTGCTGTCCATCGGGTGGGAGACCGTCCTGGCCATCCTCGCCACGCTGGCGACGGCCACCATCGCCGAGCGCCTGGGCTGGGGCGGCGGTACGGTCACCAAGGTGGTGGCCGCGGTCGTGGTGGCGGGCCTCATCGTCACGGCGGCCGTGCTCGGCTACCGCGTCATCATGCGCCTGCAGTCGGTGCTCACCTGGCTCACCGGCGCCATCACCGTGCTCTACGTGCTGCTCACGCTCGACGAGGTGGACCTCACCGCGGTGCAGACGATCCCCGACGGCTCCGCCCAGGCGATGGTGGGCGCGTTCATCATGACCATGACCGGCTTCGGCCTGGGCTGGATCAACATCGCCAGCGACTGGTCGCGCTACCTGCCCCGCTCCACCCCCGGCGGGCAGGTGGTCTTCTGGAACACCCTGGGTGGTGCGCTGGCGCCGGCCCTGCTCGTGGTCTTCGGCCTGCTGCTCGCCGGGTCGGACGAGGGACTGCGGGCCGGCATCGCGGCCGACCCCATCGGCGCGCTCGCGGCGGCCCTGCCCACGTGGTTCCTCGTGCCCTTCCTCGTCGCCGCCGTGCTGAGCCTCGTGAGCGGCGCCGTTCTGGGCATCTACTCCTCGGGCCTCACGCTGCTCAGTCTGGGCGTACGCCTGCCGCGCCCGATGGCGGCCGGCGTCGACGGTGTGCTGCTCACCGTGGGCACCCTGTACGTGGTGTTCGTGGCCGAGGACTTCTTCGGTCCCTTCCAGGGCTTCCTCATCACTCTCGGCGTGCCGATCGCGGCCTGGGCCGGCGTCCTCATCGCGGACGTCCTGCTGCGCCGCCGGGACTACGACGAGGCCGCGCTGTTCGACGCGCGCGGCCGCTACGGCTCGGTGGCGTGGGGGCCGGTGCTGCTCATGGCGCTGGCCTCGGTGGTCGGCTGGGGGCTGGTCACCAACTCCTACGCCGACTGGCTGGGCTGGCAGGGCTACCTGCTGGGTCCGCTGGGGCTCGGCGGCCGCGAGGGGGCCTGGGCGTGGTCCAACCTCGGGGTGCTGGTGGCGCTGCTGCTCGGCTTCGTGGGCTACCTGCTGGTGGGCACCCCGCGCGTGCGCCGTCAGGAGGCCGGGCAGTGACCGCCGGCGCGTCGGGCGGGGCCGCCTCGCTGGACGAGGGGCTGGCCGCGATGGGTGTGGCCCCCGAGCCGTGGCTCGTGGTCATCGACCCGCAGCGGATCTTCGCCGATCCCGCCACGAGCCCGTGGGGCTCGCCGATGTTTGCCGAGGTGGTGCCGGCCATCCGGCGGCTGGCCGCCGCGCATCCCGGCCGGGTCGTGGTGACCCGCTTCGTGGCCGACGAGGAGCCCACCGGCTCGTGGGTGCCCTACTACCGGGAGTGGTCCTTCGCGCAGGTGCCGGACGCCGACCCGCTCTACGAGGTGGTGCCGGAGCTGGCCGACCTGGACGCCCTGGTGGTCACCGAGCCGACCTTCGGCAAGTGGCACGACATGCTGCAGGCGGTGGTTGGGGAGAACGCCCACCTGCGCCTGGCGGGGGTGGCCACGGACTGCTGCGTGGTGGCCACCGCCCTGCCGGCGGCCGACGCGGGGGCGTTCGTGGAGGTGGTCACCGACGCGTGCGCCGGGTCCACCCCCGAGAACCACGAGCTGGCCCTGCGCCAGATGGCGCTCTTCGCGCCGCAGGTCACGCAGGTGACCAGGGCGCAGGTGCTCGGCGAATGATCAGCCGGCGCGACCCTTCATGCGGGGGTTGTTGCGGTTGATGACGTAGGTGCGGCCGCGGCGGCGCACCACCTGGGCGCCGGGCTGGCGGGCGAGGGAGCGCAGGGAGGCGCGGACCTTCATCGGATCACCTCCCCGCGGGCGAGCATGTCCTGCACCACGGCGTCGATGCCGCGCTTGTCGATGGTGCGCAGGCCCTTGGTGCTGACGTCGAGGCGGACGGTGCGGCCCAGGGAGGGCACGTAGAAGCGGCGGCGCTGGACGTTGGGGGTCCAGCGGCGCTTGGTGCGGCGGTGGGAGTGGCTGATGGTGTGGCCGAAGGAGACCGTGGCCCCCGTGACCTGGCAACGTGAACTCATGGGGCGGGACCGTAGACCAACATGAGAACAGTTCTCAAGTCATGGTGCTGCCCCGGGCGGTGTCGGCGCCCGGTGCGATGATGGGCGCGATGACCGACGACGCCGCCCCCGCACCGCCCGAGACCCGCCGCCTGGTGGACCGCCTGCCCTCCAGCACCTCCCCGGACGGCGCCGCGGTCCACGAGGCCTTCGTCCAGTGGGCCACCGAGCAGGGCATCGACCTCTACCCCCACCAGGACGAGGCCGCCTTGGAGCTCGTGGCCGGGAGCAACGTCATCCTCGCCACCCCCACCGGGTCGGGGAAGTCCCTGGTGGGCGTGGCCGGGCACTTCGTGGCCTTGGCCCAGGACAAGGTGTCCTTCTACACCGCACCGCTCAAGGCGCTGGTGAGCGAGAAGTTCTTCGCGCTCGTCGACGTCTTCGGCGCGGACAACGTCGGCATGATGACGGGCGACGCCGCGGTCAACCCGGACGCCCCGATCATCGCCTGCACCGCCGAGATCCTGGCCAACCTCGCCCTGCGCGAGGGGGCCGCGGCCGACGTGGGCCTGGTGGTCATGGACGAGTTCCACTTCTACTCCGAGCCCGACCGCGGCTGGGCCTGGCAGGTGCCGCTGCTGGAGCTGCCGCAGGCGCAGTTCCTGCTCATGAGCGCCACCCTGGGTGACGTCTCCTCCTTCCAGGAGGACCTCACGCGGCGCACCGGCCGTCCCACCGCCGTGGTGGCCGGCGCCGAGCGCCCCGTGCCGCTGAGCTTCGAGTGGAGGATGACCCCGCTGGAGGAGACGCTCACCGAGCTGCTCAGCACCCACCAGGCGCCGGTGTACGTCGTCCACTTCTCGCAGAAGCAGGCGGTCGAGGGGGCGCTCGCGCTCTCGGGCACGGTCAGGCCCACCGCCGAGCAGAAGGCGGCCCTGGCCGAACGCCTGGCCGACGTGCGTTTCTCCGCCGGGTTCGGCAAGACGCTCAAGGGGCTGCTGCGCCAGGGCATCGGCGTGCACCACGCCGGCATGCTGCCGCGCTACCGCCGCCTCGTGGAGCAGCTGGCCCAGGCCGGCCTGCTGCAGGTCATCGCCGGAACGGACACCCTCGGGGTGGGCATCAACGTGCCCATCCGCACCGTGCTCTTCACCGGCCTGGCCAAGTTCGACGGCACCCGCATGCGCGTGCTGAAGTCCCGCGAGTTCCACCAGATCGCCGGGCGGGCCGGACGGGCCGGGTTCGACACCTCCGGCCACGTCGTCGCCCAGGCGCCGCCGCACGTCATCGAGAACGCGCGGGCCGAGGAGAAGGCCGGCGACGACCCGAAGAAGCGCCGCAAGCTCGTGCGCAAGCAGCCCCCGGAGGGCTTCGTGGCGTGGACCGAGGAGACCTTCGACAAGCTCGTGCGCTCCGAGCCCGAGCCGTTGTCCAGCCGCATGCGCGTCACCCACGGCACGCTGCTCAACGTCATCCAGCGTCCCGGGGAGCCGGGGGAGGCCTGGCGCACCATGCGCCGGCTCGTGGGCGACAACCACGAGACCGCCGCGGGGCGGCGTCGCCTGGCCCGCCGCAGCATCGAGCTCTACCGCGGACTGCGCGACGCGGGCGTGGTCACCCAGGAGGTCGACGAGCGCACCGGTGCCACGTCGGTGCGCCTGGCCGAGGGGGTGAGCGACGACTTCGCGCTCAACCAGCCGCTGGCCCCCTTCGCCGTGGCCGCCACGGAGGTGCTCGACCCCGAGTCCCCCACCCACGCCCTGGACGTGGTGAGCGTCATCGAGGCCGTGCTCGACGACCCGCGCCCGGTCCTCGTGCAGCAGCAGTTCAAGGCCCGCGGCGAGGCCGTGGCCGAGATGAAGGCCGACGGCATCGAGTACACCGAGCGCATGAACCGGCTGGAGGAGATCACCTGGCCCAAGCCGCTGGAGGAGCTGCTCGAGGGCACGCTGGAGATCTACCGCCAGTCGCACCCCTGGGTGACCTTCGAGACGCTCTCGCCCAAGTCCGTGGTGCGCGACATGTTCGAGAAGGGCGCCTCCTTCGGCGAGTACGTGCGCTACTACGACCTTGCCCGGGCCGAGGGCGTGCTGCTGCGGTACCTCTCGGACGCCTGGCGCACGCTGCGCCACACGGTGCCGGACCACGCCCGCACCGAGGCGGTTGAGGAGGTCATCGAGTGGCTGGGCGAGGTGGTCCGCCAGACGGACTCCTCCCTGGTGGACGAGTGGACGCTGCTCGCCGGTGGTGAAGTGCCGGACCGAGAGGCCCAGGAGGTGCGACCGGCCCACGGCGCGCAGGGGGTGACCGCCAACGAGCGGGCCTTCCGGGTGATGGTCCGCACCGCCATGTTCCGCCGCGTGGAGCTCGTGGCCCACGACCGCTACCGGCAGCTCGGGGAGCTCGAGGAGGCCGTCGCGCAGCTCTCGGACCCGCCGGCGAGGGTGGTCATGGACGCCGACGCCTGGGACGAGGCCCTGGGGGAGTACTACGACGAGTACGAGGACGTGGGCATCGGCCCCTCGGCCCGCTCGGCGGACTTCTTCGTCGTGGACACCGCGCCGGACGAGGCGCGTCTGGACGCCCTGCCCGAGGGCGTGCTCCGGGGCGACCGTGCCTGGGTGGTGGAGCAGGTCATCGAGGACGCCGCCGGCGACTACGACTGGCGCATCACCGCGGTGGTCGACCTCGACGCCTCCGACGAGCTCGGTGAGGCCGTGGTGCGCGCCGTCTCGATGGGGCCGGCCACCTCGTGAGCGAGCGACCGCGGCGCCCCGCGTTCCGCACCGGGTGGCAGCTCGACCAGCACGTCGGGGGTGACGACCCCGCGGACGCCCTGGAGCTGAGCCACACCACGGCGGAGGTGCTCGTCCACCGGGGGAGGGCCGAGGGCGACCCGGAGGTGACGCGGCGCCTGGTGGAGCTCGTGGACGACCTTGGCCTGGACGCGCTGGCCCTGCTCTGGGCGGACCGACCGGCCCGTTCGCTGCCGGGGGTGCTGTGGCGCCTCTACGCGGTGCGCCAGTGGGTCACCACCGCCCCGGTGGAGGTGTCCCGCGAGTACGCCGCCGGGATGCGGGCGGCCGAGGTCTCGCACGCTGTGGCCGGGGTGGTGGACCCGCCCGGGCCGCAGGAGGTCCGGGAGCTCGCCGATGCGGTGCTCCACGGCGTGTACGCCGGTGACCTGGCCGTGGCGCTGGAGCGGGCGGCCGCGTTCTGCCGGGTGGTGAGCGCGGGACGTGGCGTGGGCGGCGCCGAGGGGGCGGCGACCCGCCGCGGGCTGGGGCGCGGCCTGGCCCTGCTGGACACGGCGGAGGACCTCGTCGCCGGCGCCCGGCTCTGGCGGGCCGGTTCGCTCGTCTGACCCCGGCGGCGTGCGGGAACAACCACCGGCGGCGTAGCGTTGTCGGCCGAGCGCACCGACCCGTCGGTAGCCCCGGGCTCCACCCTTCGCCGCCACGAGCGGCCGCACGCCGAGAGGCGCTCCACGGGTCGGTGCGTTCCTGAATTCGGGGAGGGGTAGGCCGGGTGTGGGCGGCTCCCGGAGCCTGGTGTAATCCGCGTCACGCAGGGGCACGAGATGGTCCCCAACTGTTCATCGTGCGTTCACCCCTTTTGGCGTGTGCTGGTGTTCGGGAGTCCTACGGTTGGCAACGCGGCACATACGCCGTGGTCTGCAGCACCCTGAGGCGGCGGATCATCACCTCGAGCACCTCGTGAAAGGTCCCTCTCGTGAAGCTCAACCGCTTTGGTTCCGTGGTCGCCCTGGCGACCGCCTCCTCCCTGACCCTGGCCGCCTGTGGTGGCGACTCCGAGGACGACAAGTCCTCCGAGACCACCACGGAGACCTCCACCGACGCCTCGGCCCCGGCCGAGTCCGGTGACACCGAGTCGCCCGCCGAGTCCGGTGACACCGAGTCGCCCGCCGAGTCCGGTGACACCGAGTCGCCCGACGAGTCCGGTGACACCGAGTCGCCCGACGAGTCCTCCGAGACCTCCGCCCCCGAGGATGGCGCCGGCGCCTACCCGACCTACACCAAGACCGACGGCGCCAAGGGCGACCTGAAGGGTGTCGGCTCGTCCGCCCAGGAGTCCGCCGTCAAGGCTTGGATCGCCGGTTACCAGGGCAAGAACGGCGACGTGACCGTCAACTACTCCCCGGACGGCTCCGGCGCCGGTGTGGAGCAGTTCCTCGGCGGGGCGACCCCGTGGGCCGGTTCCGACGTGGCGCTGGACGACGAGGAGATGCAGAAGGCCAAGGAGCAGTGCGGCGACGCGGGTGCGATCAACCTGCCCGCCTACATCTCCCCGGTCGCCATCGCCTTCAACATCGAGGGCGTGGACTCCCTGAACCTCTCCCCGGAGACCATGGCCAAGATCTTCAACGGTGAGATCGAGACCTGGAACGACGACGCCATCAAGGCCGACAACCCCGACGTCGAGCTGCCGGAGACCGAGATCACCGTCGTGGCCCGCTCCGACGAGTCCGGCACCACCGCCAACTTCCAGGAGTACCTGAAGGAGGCCGCCGGCGACGCGTGGCCGCACGAGCCGGGCAAGGAGTGGCCGGCCGACGGCGAGAAGGCCAAGGGCACCTCCGGTGTGGTCTCCACCATCCAGGGCACCGACGGTGCGATCGGCTACGCCGACGCCTCCCAGGTGGGCGAGCTGAAGTCCGCCAAGGTGAAGGTCGGTGAGGAGTTCGTCGAGTACTCCCCCGAGGCCGCCGCCAAGGTCGTCGAGGGCTCCAAGCCGGTCGAGGGCCGTGAGAAGGGCGACCTGGCCCTGAAGCTCGACCGTGAGGTCGAGGGTGGCTACCCGATCGTGCTGGTGACCTACGAGATCGCCTGCAAGGAGTACAAGAACGCCGAGGATGCCGCCAAGGTGAAGGACTTCCTGTCCTACGTCATCACCGAGGAGGCCCAGCAGAAGTCCCACGACGAGGCCGGTTCCGCCCCGATCTCCGCCAAGACCGCTGCGCAGATCGCTGAGTCCGTCAAGGGCATCAAGGCCGCTGGCTGATCCAGCCCCACCCCGACGGGGCCGCGCTCTGTGAGTGCGGCCCCGTCGTCGTGATCCACCCTCACCTCAAGGAGACACCATGGCTGACACCAGCCCCTCCATGGGCGGGGCGACGAAGCTCTCGGTCGGACAGTCCGGCCCGGGACCGCAGGAGCCGCAGCCCGATCCCCAGCGCGGGACGAGCACCGGTCGAGTCGGTGACAAGGTCTTCTACGGCCTGGCCATCGGTTCCGGCGTCCTCATCGCCCTGATCCTCGCCCTCGTGGCCGCCTTCCTCATCAAGGAGGCGCTGCCCGCCATCCAGCAGTCCGACGAGGTCGGTGACGACGGCTTCTGGTCGCTCGCCCTCAACCTCCTGGGCGGCACGCTGCTCGCCGCGACCATGGCCATGGCCATCGCCGTGCCGATCGCAGTGGGCATCGCCCTGTTCATCACCCACTACGCCAACCCGCGCCTCTCCAAGGCCCTCGGCTTCGTCATCGACCTGCTGGCCGCCATCCCGTCGGTCATCTTCGGTCTGTGGGGCTTCCTCACGCTCGCGCCCCTGCTCAAGGGCTTCTACAAGTGGCTCGAGAAGAACCTCGGCTTCATCCCGCTGTTCGAGGACGCCTCGACCACCGGCCGCGTGCTGCTCACCGCGTCCATCGTGCTGGCCATCATGATCCTGCCGATCATCACCTCGGTCTCGCGCGACGTGTTCGCCCAGACCCCCCGCGGCAACGAGGAGGCCTCCCTGGCCCTCGGCGCCACCAAGTGGGAGATGATCAAGCAGGCCGTGCTGCCCTTCGGGTGGCCCGGCGTCATCGGTGGCGCCATGCTCGGCCTGGGTCGCGCCCTCGGTGAGACGATGGCCGTCGCCATGATCCTGTCGCCCAGCGACGAGTTCCAGTGGAACGTCATCGGCAGCGGCAACTCTCCCATCCCCGCCTACATCGCCCTGAACTTCCCGGACGCCACCGGTCTGCGGGTCAACACGCTCATCGCCCTGGGCCTCGTGCTCTTCGTGCTGACGCTGCTGGTCAACCTCGTGGCGCGCTGGATCGTCGAGCGGAGGAACAGCTGACATGACCACGTCCCCTGTCGACCTGAACCACGGCCCCACGCACGAGGCCGACCGCGGCCCGGCGATGCCGGCCCTGGACTACAACGCCATCCGCCCGGCGTCCCGGACGCTGTGGATCGGCATGCTCGCGGTGGCCGCCGGCCTGGGCGCCCTCGCCGCCTTCCTCGTGGGCTGGAACATCGCCCTGTTCGTGATCTTCACCGCGGTGTTCTTCCTCGTCGCCCTCTACGTGGGCTACCGCGTCACGGCGGGGCACCGCCAGGGCGTCGACCAGGTGATCCGCGCGATGGTGTACATCGCCTTCGCGCTGGCCGTGATCCCGTTGGTCTGGCTCCTGTGGTCGGTGGTGAGCAACGCGGTGCCCGCGCTGGCCACCAACCCGCACGTCCTCACCGAGGACATGTACGGGATCTCCGGTGGCGTGGACGAGAAGCGCGTCGAGGAGGGCGCCGACCTGGTCGGTGGCATGAAGCACGCCCTCATCGGCACGCTGCTCATCACCCTCATCGCGTCGGTGATCTCCATCCCGGTCGGCTTCATGGCCGCCATCTACCTGGTGGAGTACGGCACCAACGGCTGGCTGTCCCGCGCCCTGCGCTTCCTCGTGGACGTCATGACCGGTGTGCCGTCCATCGTGGCCGGTCTGTTCGCCTACGCGCTGTTCTCGATGATCTTCGGCCCGGGCACCAAGATGGGCATCGCCGGTGCGATCGCGCTGTGCGTGCTCATGATCCCGATCGTGGTGCGCAACTCCGAGGAGATGCTCCGCGTCATCTCGCGCGACCTGCGTGAGTCGGCGCTGGCCCTGGGCGTGCCCAAGTGGCGCGTCATCACCAAGATCGTGCTGCCCACCGCGGCCGCCGGTCTGGCCTCCAGCGTGTTCCTGGGTGTGTCGCGCGTCATCGGTGAGACCGCCCCGCTGCTGGTCGCCGCCGGGTACAACGCCGCCACCAACTGGAACCCCTTCGAGGGCCCGATGAACTCGCTGGCCTTCTACGCATACCAGTTGTTCCAGTACCCCCTGAACGGCGGGTATCCTGACCCGAGTCTCGAGCGCTCCTGGATCGCAGTGTTCCTGCTGGTGGTCCTGGTGCTCGTTCTGAACCTGATCGCACGAGCCATCGCTGCCGCCCTGGCACCGAAGAAGAGCTGACGAGGAGTCCCCGCGTGTCCAAGCGCATCGAACTGACCGACCTGAACATCTTCTACGGCGACTTCAAGGCCGTCGAGGACGTCAACATGGTCATCGAGCCCCGCACCGTGACGGCTTTCATCGGCTCGTCCGGCTGTGGCAAGTCCACGGTGCTCCGCACCATCAACCGCATGCACGAGGTGATCCCTGGCGCCCGTGTGGAAGGCAACATCCTGCTCGACGAGCAGCCGCTGTACGGCAAGTCGGTGGACCCCGTCGAGGTGCGTCGCCAGGTGGGCATGGTCTTCCAGAAGCCCAACCCCTTCCCGACCATGTCCATCCGCGAGAACGTGCTGGCCGGCGTGACGCTCAACGCCAAGCGCCTGCCCAAGCGTGACGCGGACGACCTGGTGGAGGCCTCCCTGCGCGGTGCCAACCTGTGGAACGAGGTCAAGGACCGTCTGGACAAGCCGGGTTCCGGCCTGTCCGGTGGTCAGCAGCAGCGTCTGTGCATCGCACGCGCCGTGGCCGTGCAGCCCGACGTGCTGCTCATGGACGAGCCCTGCTCGGCCCTCGACCCGATCTCGACCCTGGCCGTGGAGGACCTCATCCACGAGCTCAAGGAGAAGTACACGGTCGTCATCGTGACGCACAACATGCAGCAGGCCACGCGTGTGTCCGACAAGACCGCCTTCTTCAACATCGAGGGCACCGGCAAGCCCGGCCACCTCATCGAGTACGGCGAGACCAAGCAGATCTTCGAGAACCCCAGCCACCAGGAGACCGAGGACTACGTGTCCGGCCGCTTCGGCTGATCCGTTCATCTGCACGCACTGCTCCCCGCGTCTCCGTGTGAGAGGCGGGGAGCAGTGCGTTGAGCACGGTCCTGGCGAGTGAGCGCGCACCCCAACAGGTCGTCACTCATACAATCGTTATCAGGCTCTTCGGAGTTGAGCGTGGGTGCTTGGGGGTAGGGGTCGAGGTCCCGGGCATGATCTGAGGACTTCT